>NCJS01000074.1 GCA_002279005.1 Idiomarina sp. 34-48-12
AGGAACTCAACTACGGAGTCGATCTATCAACCATCTGAGGGTGGTATCAGATTGATGGGGTGAAGGTGCCCCATCAACCATTAAATCCGTATACCCAAAAAATAATGGGCTGAACATCCATTGGACCAACGTTCTCATAGTATTTACACATTCGCGTTTTTATTGATGCGTATATTATTCCCTAGTCAAACTTAATTCGGCTTGTATCAAACGGCTAATTACTGTGAATTTTAATGGTGTGCGGTTTGAATAACGAGGAAGGTGCAAATCCAAACAGCTGTTTAAACGTTTTACTCATATGAGGTAAGTCAGAAAAACCCGAAGCATGGGCAGCCTCAGTCAATGTTGCTGACTTACTCAGTTGTTCTATTGCGGCGCGCACACACCACCAGACAATAAAACGACTAATAGGTATACCCACTTCTTGCTTAAAAAGATGTGTTAGACGACTTGGGGACAAGAAAACCTTCGATGATAAAAACGCCATATCGATTGCACAACCTCTCTGCGAAGCAATAATGTCGATGACCGCTCGTACCCGTTTATCCTCAGGGCGCGATGAAAGCGCAGGACTATAGACTAGCCCTACCGCTTTATTTACTGTTTTCCACACTTTGTCGATATCGACGTCAGTAAATAGATGCTGAGAAATGGATCCCAATTCTTTGCTAGTAAGCGGCAGAGTATTAATTCCATCACTCCTGGCTTGACGTAAGGCTTTGAGAAATTGTTGGTTTTGCCTATCTTCAGGCTCTAAATAGATGACTACAATCTGATTGTCCTGTGCCAAAACCTTGTGAGGAACATCTTCGAAAATCACAATACATTGTCCGGTGTGAATACTTTGTGCCTTGTAATCTTGAACCGAGATGTCTTTGTCTAAACCAATGCAAATTTGGACAGCATGATGTGCATGAACATCATTATCAGGACTGATTCCGATGTAAATCGCTTTGTAGGGCCACAAATGAATATGCATGGCTGACTCAGTATCAAAAGTTCAGGCTATTGATTTTTGCCTTATAAATCTACACAAATGACGAATGTTAGCCGATAGATACAAGTTAAGGTGAGCGCGCACAGTGAAATTGTGTTCTTCTTACAATTTTAAGTGTGTAAATAA
The DNA here is from genome assembly GCA_002279005.1 of Idiomarina sp. 34-48-12. Classification (GTDB taxonomy): domain Bacteria; phylum Pseudomonadota; class Gammaproteobacteria; order Enterobacterales; family Alteromonadaceae; genus Pseudidiomarina. The sequence continues at coordinate 1,124 of NCJS01000074.1, forward strand.
TTTAAAATACCACAGTCCCTAATGGTTTTGTCTTGGTCACACGATGACGCCATATTTTCGAGTGATGACTTTAATGCGTTTAGCTCTTCAATGCGAATAATGACGTCTGATAAATGCTTAGCTATTAACGTATTGATATTTGAACAGCTCTGATCTGGCCTCGAACGACTGTCCATTAGCGTTTTTACTTCCATGATAGACATATCTAATGAACGACACTGTTTGATAAACAGGAGTTGTTCAATAGTCCCCTTGTCGTAGACACGATAATTTCCACTTGAGCGCTTAAGCTCAGGCAAGAGCCCCTTCTTTTCATAAAAACGAATGGTCTGAATACTACAACCTGTCGTCTTTGCGACATCACCAATTTTCATTTTTTTCTCCTAACCGTTGACTCTATACCAAGTATAGACTTTATATTCATACTATTCATCAGTAAAGAGTGTGTTTCTAATGAGCGGATGTGGGTGCGAAGTTGAAATAAAAGACCAGTCTCAACGACAGGTTTTGTATTGGCTTTTGGGAATAAACGCGACAATGTTTGTTATAGAAATGGGGATCGGGTTGCTTGCTGATTCAACCGCATTAATAGCCGATTCACTTGATATGCTCGCCGACGCAGTTGTCTATGGTGTTGCCCTTTATGCTATTGGTAAATCGCTATTGCACAAAGCCAATGCGGCTAGAATTAGCGGCTTTTTTCAGATGGCACTGGGTGTGTTGATTATCATTGATATTGTAAGACGGTCAATTTACGGTAGCGAACCTGTATCGGGACTAATGATGGCTATGGGGGCAGTTGCACTGGTTGCTAATGTCATTTGTCTTGTGATCATACGCAAACAAAGAAATGAAGAAGTGCATATGCGGGCAAGCTGGATATTTTCAGCCAACGATGTGATTGCCAACTTAGGTGTTATCTTTGCTGGCGTTTTGGTGTTTTGGCTCGATTCTCGATGGCCTGATCTGGTTATCGGTGTGATAGTTTCGTGCGTTGTGTTGCGCGGGGCAAAAATGATCCTCGAAGATGCTGGAAATGAAAGACAGCGAGCGCTTAATGCGCAAAGTTGATAAGAAAATGCCAATTTTTAATTGCACATCAAAACTGCGTAGGTTGGCATGGCTACTTATTACTTTGCTCATGTGTCAATCGGGCTTTTCGTTCGCCGCTCAATGCGATGACTACCCTGCGGAGGTATCGTCAGTCCCTGAACAATCAAAGTCGATAGGCACTTATGATGTTCCCGAAAAAAATGTAAATGCTGGTGATAATACGTCGAGTGAAGAGTCTAAGTGTTTCCATTGTGTGCTGTGTCAATGTGGACAGATTAAGTTTCTGGCACAACACCCAATAAATGACGTATCTAAACCGTTATATACCAATCAATACAGTTATTCCCGCAACGTCACTGACGGCCTAGTCGAAGGCCTTTTGCGCCCACCTCAACATTAATCCATTCCCTCCTATATGTTTGCATGGGTGCTTTCCATGTATGTCGTTATCTTATGAACAAAAGGTTCTTTTATGAGTTCTTCACGCCCATTGGGCATAAAAAAAGCTAGCTCAGCGTATCTGAAATTGATATCTGCTGCACTGGTAACCATGAGCATATCTGTTCAACCTGCCAATGCGCAAAAGTCTTCAATCACGCTTGAAGATGCGCTCAAACGCACATTATCAAACAACCCAGATTTAGTTGTGTTCGAATTTAAATCTTCGGCTTTGGATGGTGAATCAAAAATGGCCAGCTTACGACCTGAAATGTCTGTTGGGGTTGAAGTTGAAAATGTGTTGGGAACAGGCGAAGTGTCTGGTATCAAAGATGCCGAATTGACACTGACCTTATCGTCGGTCATCGAGCTTGGAGATAAAGTCAGCGGCCGAATGAATGTGGTGAGTTCAAAAAAAGCACAACTGCTTACACAACGGCGCATTCGTACGCTGGACATCTTGGGTGAAACAACTCGACGATATATCAATGTCATTGTCCAACAAGCGTTGCACAAGACTGAGCAACGAGCTGAAATGCTGGCTCGCACAATGCTTCAGACAGTCTCTACACGGGTTGAAGCGGGGGCTTCTTCACCACTTGAGAAAAAACGTGCAGAGTCAGCGTTGTCGCAGGCGCGTTTGTCGTTATTGATAAGTGAACAAAAACTCAATGAGTATAAACGCGACCTGGCCATCATGTGGGGTGACACTAACGCTGCGTTTGCGGAAGTTGAAGGGACACTGTTATCGTTTCCAAATTCACTATCACTTGAACAAGTGCTTTCACAGCTTCAAAGCAATCCACACGTTCTGCTTTATGCTGATAACTATCGGGTACAAGAGGCCAGATTGAGAGTGGTTCAGGCCAGTCAGCAGTTCGACATTGCGTGGGAAGCCGGTATCCGAAGAATGCAGGGAATTGATGACACAGCGTTAGTCGCCAGTATTTCGGTGCCGTTAAATACCAAGCAGCGGAATCTAGGTGAATACGAACAACAGCGCGCATTGCTTGACAGTATAGACTATCAAAAACAAGCGAAAATTCGTGAACTCACTCGCCAATTAAATCAAGTCATTAGCGCATATGACCAAGCCTTGCTCACTGTTACGACCCTTCAAGACAATGTCGTCCCAACATTGGAATCTGCATTGAAATTGGCGCGGGATGGCTATGAAAGTGGTCGCTACAACTACATAGAGTGGGTGACAACGCAACAGCAACTCATAGATATGCAACGAACTATGATAAAAGCCGCAGGCTTAGTTCACCTTCGAAGCGCAGATCTAGAGGCACTTACGGGAATTCCCGTGTTTTCTGACTCTCCCTCGACGTCTGCTCAATCATCACAATGAATAGAGAAAAAATAATGAATACATCACAATTTACATTAGTTACTAGCGCACGTGACTTGCTTGGCATGTTAGTCATGCTAGTTACTTTACTGTTTGCTTCTGTCGCCCTGGCTGATGATGACGATGAGGAAGCCGAAGAAAGACCCGAGTACGTAGTGTTATCTCAAGAACGGATGCTTGAACACGATATCGTGACTGCATCGGCCGCATCAGGAACATTATCGCTCACAACCAGAACCTTTGGGCGGATAGTTCATGATCCTGCGTCACTGAGTCATATTCGTGCCCGCTTCGACGGTGTTGTAAAACGTATCATGGTGAATATTGGAGATAAAGTAGAAAAAGGTGACACACTGGCAATCATTGAGTCAAACGAGAGTTTAAATCAATACTCAATCACCTCACCGATGTCTGGAAAAATCATAGCTAGACACGCCAATGATGGTGAGCTCACCAACGGTCAAGTACTGCTTTCTGTTGCTAATTACTCTCGCGCAATTGCTCAATTGGCTATTTTCCCCAAACAACGTACTCGTATTGCCGCTGATATGGAAGTCACTTTAAGGCTTGAGGAATTGCAGCAACAATCAAGTATAAGCCACATTACGTCCTCACCTGATGACAAACCTTATTCTATCGCGTTTGTGAACGTTGATAATGGCAGTGGTTATTGGCCTTTAGGCGCTATGGTAGAGGGTTATATTCAGATTGGGTTCCAAGAAGTCAATCTGGCTCTCCCCAAAAGTTCAATACAAGAGTTAGATGGGCAAACCATTGTTTTTGTCAAAGAAGGGGAGCGATTTTACCCCCGCCAAGTAAAGCTTGGGAACACGGACAACCGTTTAGTAGAGATTGTGAAGGGCGTTCAAATAGGCCAGCAAGTCGTTGTAGAAAATAGCTATCTACTAAAAGCTGATTTATTAAAAATGGAGGCGGGCGATGATGACTAATTACCTGCGCATTTATTGTCAAAAGCAAAGCCAAGTCCATAAAAACGGTGAGGTGAGAACATGATAGCACCAATACTCCGTCTATCCATTGAGCGACGTGGTGTCATGATGTTGTTCGCCTTGTTTGTCGCCTTTTTTGGTATGTACAGTTACAAACAATTGCCGATTGATGCTGTGCCTGATATCACCAACGTGCAAGTGCAGATAAATACCGCAACCCCAGGTTACTCGCCTTTGGAGACTGAACAACGCATAACGTTTATAGTTGAAACCTCGCTGGCCGGTTTGCCTAATTTATCGTATACCCGCTCGATATCACGCTATGGTTTGTCGCAAGTCACAGTCGTGTTTAAAGAGGGCACTGATTTATATTTCGCACGAAATCTCGTCAACGAGCGTCTCACCGCCATCGCGGCGCAATTGCCAACAGGGTTAACCCCTGAAATGGGCCCTATCTCCACAGGCTTGGGTGAAATTTACATGTACTCGTTAAGTGCTGAGCCTCAGGCGCGACAGGACAACGGTCAACCCTATGATGCTATGGCATTAAGGGAGATCCATGATTGGGTAATTAAGCCCCAATTGTCGCTTGTTGAGGGGGTGACCGAGGTTTATGCGATAGGCGGATTTGAAAAGCAATATCATGTGAATCCTAATCCAGTCGCAATGATAAACTTTGGGATAAGTACAGGTGACCTTCTCAGTGCGCTAGAACGCAACAATGCGAATCAAGGCGCTGGTTTTGTAGAACAAAATGGGCAACAAGTACTGATCAGATCGGAAGCCCAACTTAAGGGCATCGACGATATCGGCCAAGTGGTTGTTAAGATCATTGATGGCGTACCGGTAAAAATTCAAGACATCGCCCAAATCAACCTCGGTAAAGAGCTGCGCTCTGGAGCCGGCACGTTAAATGGCCAAGAAACAGTGATTGGCACGACAATGATGTTAGTGGGAGAAAACTCTCGTACGGTCGCCAAAGCTGTGGACAGTAAGCTCGAAACCATTAAAACAAGCTTACCCGAGGGCGTAATCCTTGAAGCGGTTTACGATAGGACAAGCCTCGTTGACAAAACCATCGACACAGTGCAGAAAAACCTCGTCGAGGGCGCTTTACTTGTCATCGTTGTGCTATTCGTTTTGCTTGGGAATGTGCGAGCTGCACTTATTACCGCCGCTGTAATACCCTTGGCAATGCTTGCCACGATATCGGGCATGGTCAAAACAGATGTGTCTGCTAACTTGATGAGTTTAGGCGCACTGGATTTTGGCTTGATTGTCGATGGCGCAGTTATCATTGTTGAAAACTGTATCAGACGATTATCCGAATCCCAGAAACAAAACGGCGCTACTCTACCGCTCAAAGAAAGGCTGAATGTTGTATATGAAGCCACTAATGAAGTCATACGCCCCAGTTTGTTTGGTGTATTGATCATTACCATTGTTTATATCCCCTTGTTCACGCTCACTGGCGTCGAAGGTAAAATGTTCCACCCCATGGCAGCGACCGTGATAATGGCTTTGCTTGCCGCAATGGTATTTTGTTTTACCGTAGTGCCTGCGGCGATAGCAATTTTCATGAGAGGTAAAATTAGCGAAAAAGAAAGCCCAATTATTAAAGGTGCAAAGGCAGTCTATCGTCCTGTTTTAACCGGAGCGCTGCGTTTTAGATGGCTAGTGGTAGTAGCAGCGAGTGCTTTGGTTGTCGGCAGTTTATGGATGGGCAGTAAATTAGGCTCCGAGTTTATTCCCCAGCTCAATGAAGGTGATATCTTAGTACAAGCGATACGCATCCCTGGGACTGGGGTAGAACAAGCAGTTGAAATGCAAAAAACTCTTGAAGCGAAACTTATGCAGTATGAGCAAGTTCAGACGGTATTCGGTCGCACGGGTACGGGTGAGGTCGCTACCGATCCTATGCCGCCCAACATTACTGATACGTTTGTTATTTTGAAGCCTAGGGAACAATGGCCCGATCCATCAATGACTAAAGCCGAGCTAGTCGAAACGTTTGAAGAGGACTTGTTTACCTTGCCCGGCAATAATTATGAATTTACCCAACCTATTCAAATGCGGTTTAATGAATTGATCAGTGGGGTAAGGGCAGATTTGGGCATAAAACTATTTGGGGATGACTTAGATACCCTCTTTGCATCTGCTTCTGACATTTTGTCCGTTATTTCAACGATTGAAGGGGCTGATGACGCGAGGCTTGAGCAGGTAGAAGGCATTCCAATCTTCACCGTCACACCAAAGCCTAATCAATTGGCACGCTTTGGTTTGGATATAGCCGACTTGCAGTTATGGCTCAATGCTGCGACAGGTGGAAAAACCGCTGGAATGATTTTTGAAGGCGACAGACGCTTTGAAATTGTCGTGCGATATGCCGACGACATTCGAAATGAACTCACTCAGCTTGAGACCATTCCCATAGTTACGCCCTCTGGTGAGCATGTACCGATAAGCGAATTAGCCACACTGGCATTTAAAGAAGTACCTAGCCAAATAAGCCGGGAGAATGGCAAACGTAGTATTGTTGTCACAGCAAATGTGCGTGACAGAGATATTGGCACTTTTGTTGAAGAAGCTCAGGTGAGAATTAATGATGAAGTAGATTTACCTGCTGGTTATTGGCTCGACTATGGTGGAACCTTTGAGCAGCTCGAAAGTGCGAGTCAACGATTGACGATTGTGGTACCGGTTACGTTGTTTGTGATTTTGACAATGCTGGTAATTGCGTTTGGTTCTATACGCGATGCGTTGATTATCTTCACAGGTATCCCTTTGGCATTAACAGGCGGTGTAATGTCTCTTTGGTTAAGGGATATGCCTTTATCCATATCCGCGTCGGTAGGATTTATCGCGTTGTCTGGGATTGCCGTATTAAACGGATTGGTAATGCTGTCCTTCATCAAGCAACGTTTGCTAGAAACCGGAGAATTAGTGAATAGCATTGTTGAAGGGGCACTTATTCGCTTGCGTCCGGTATTAATGACAGCACTAGTGGCAAGCCTTGGATTTGTGCCCATGGCGCTCAATACGGGCATAGGTGCAGAGGTGCAACGGCCTTTGGCCACGGTGGTCATCGGCGGGATAATATCGTCAACCTTGCTAACACTGGTAGTGCTGCCTGTACTCTATCGACTCGTGCATAGTAAAGGGGATCAGTAGTGTTCTTGGGCATTTATTCGTAAATGCCCAAGTTTTACCTGAACGATTTTTAGGTACCTATTGACTCTTTATTAAGTATAGACTTTACAATCATATTCTTAACGTCATGTACGATAAGGACTGCCGGACTTCGCAGAGGAACTCAACTACGGAGTCGATCTATCAACCATCTGAGGGTGGTATCAGATTGATGGGGTGAAGGTGCCCCATCAACCA
>NCJS01000075.1 GCA_002279005.1 Idiomarina sp. 34-48-12
ATAGGCTTATCGCTCATTTGTGTTGGCTTGTATCGACTCAGGGAGTGACTGTGAATAGCGGGTTTACTGATATTCTACTGTTGTTAGCGATTGCTGTTGTACTGGTTTGGGCGTTTCGAAAAGTCAAACTACCAGCAATATTGGCGTACTTAACCGCTGGCATTATCGCCGGCCCTGATGTCATGGCATGGATTGCTGATCCCGATGAATATCACTTTGTAGCAGAGCTCGGTATTGTCCTTTTACTTTTCTCACTTGGTCTCGAATTCTCGCTACCCAAGATGATTGCGATGCGCGGTCAGGTATTCGGTTTAGGGGCAGGACAAGTGGTGATTTGTACGACTCTGTTCGCGTTGCTAGCTGTATATTTTGTCGAAGACTGGGTAAGTGCATTCATAATTGGTTGCACGTTGGCGCTCTCGTCAACCGCTGTTGTAATCAAGCAACTCGGTGAGTCCTCTCAATTAACCTCAAAGAAAGGCCAAATGACAGTAGCAGTCTTGCTATTCCAAGATATCGCTGTTGTTCCAATGCTTATTATTATTCCTCTACTAGCTTCAAATAGCGACATTTCAATATGGGAAAGTCTCGGCTATGCCTTGTTGAAGGGCACAGGGGTGGTGCTGGTTCTAATGGCTGTTGGTAAGTGGGTTCTACCGCATGTGTTTCGCGAAATTGCAAAGCTAAGAACCGACGAATTGTTCGTGTTGGCGACGTTACTTGTTGCTCTGGTTGCTGGTGGTATGACTCACTTGTTTGGTCTATCGATGGCGCTTGGTGCATTTTTAGCTGGCATGATGTTAGGTGAGAGTAAATATAAGCACCAATTAGAAGCGGATATTCGACCATTTCGCGATATTTTAATGGGACTCTTCTTTATCACAGTTGGCATGCAGCTCGATCTTGATGTATTCATTGCTAATCTTCATTGGATTATCGGTATCGTTGTTGGTGTTGGGGTTATAAAGCTAGTCACTGTTCGAGTTTTAGCCGGGCTGATGGGGGAGCGCAAAGAGGATTCATGGGGATCTGGTCTTATGCTGTTCCAAATGGGGGAGTTTGGCTTTGTGCTGGCATCATTGGCATTAAGCTTTAAGTTGTTTGATCCAACGACGGCCTCAATTTTGGTAGGTGTTGGTGTGTTTGGTATGGCACTGACCCCGTTAGTTATTCAACGCTGTAAATCGCTCGTGGGATATATTGTTCGTCCAACCTATCAGGTTGAAGAAAATAATTTGCCACATCCAAACGATGAGCATTCTCGCGTACTTATTTTAGGGTTTGGTCGTGTAGGGCAAACCATAGCTCGATTTTTAACTAATGAAGGCATTGATTATCTAGCCATTGACCACGATGCTAAGCGGGTTCAAGAGGCTGTTGCGGGTGGACAAAAGGTCTTCTTTGGTAACGCTATTCGTCGCGATATTTTGAGAGCGGTGCATGCTGACGAAGCTGAGTTAATTATTATAAGCTTTGCCGATGATGAGCGCGCACTAGACGTTCTCAAAGCAATTCGGAATCTAAATGAGCACGCTGAAATAATTGTTCGAAGCCGCGATGACATGCGACTCAAAGCAATGATGGAAGCAGGCGCAACCCAAGTTGTGCCGGATACTTTAGAGGCTAGCCTGATGCTCGTCTCGCAAATTTTAAGTCGTTCTGGTGTTCCCATTAGGAAAATTCTTTCAAGGTTAGACCATGCGCGGCGTTCGCATTACGGTGATATGCATGGATTTTATCCTGGTGAAACGACAGATATGGATCCAGAAAAGCTTGATCGGTTGCAATTTTTGCATGCGGTTGCATTACCTAAAAATGCTTATGCTTGTGGCAAAAAACTGATCGAGTTGGGGCTTGATGATCTGAATTTACAAGTAAAATCAGTACGTCGGGGCGAGCAAGAGTTTACCGAAGTACATGGTAACTTTGAACTCATGACCGATGACATTGTGTTGTTGTCGGGGGGGCCTCGTGCCATCGAAGCGGGAGAGAGCTATTTGCTCAATGGGTAACCATTCATGTTGTTTTCGTTTACAACTGCTAACACATTGTTACTAACGGCTATGACAAGAATTCGTCATACTATATCGTAAGAAATTAATCTAAGAATTCTAACTTACGGAACTGGGATGTTATGGCCTTTAAGAAACGCGCACTATTACCCCCTATCATTTTAATTGTTGCAATTTTATTGTTGATTTTAATGACGGCTTTACGCCCGAAGCCACCGCAGCGAAGTAATGAACGACCGCCAGTATTGGTAGAAGTTGTCGAAGCGAAGGCTGAAAATATCCGTTTTCAAGTTGAAGGGCAGGGTAACGTTAGACCAAAACATATGACCAACTTGGTGACCCAGGTTAGCGGTCAAATCATTGAAATATCTGACAACTTTGAAAATGGTGGCTTTTTTAATAAAGGCGATGTGATTGTCCGTATTGATCCTGCTGATTACCGCGTTGCATTACAAAGTGCGAAAGCATCATTGGCTCAAGCGAAAGCAGCATTGGCGGAAGAAAGTGCTCGAGCGAAAGTCGCAAAAGACGAGTGGGAATCACTTCAAATGGGTGAAATTCCAGCGTTAGGTATTCGTGAGCCTCAGGTCGCTAGTGCGGTTGCTGCTGTTCAGTCAGCTGAAGCGGGCGTTGCGAAAGCACAACGTGATTTAGATAGAACAGTCATTCGTGCTCCTTACGATGGCATTCTGCAGAATAAAAACGTCGATATTGGCCAGTTTGTCACAATGAATACGCAGGTTGGTGCGCTTTACGGCTCAGAAATTGCAGAAGTACGTGTGCCGTTGAGTGACCGTGACTTAGCTTATATTGATCTTCCTGAAGCGAATCATGATGGGGCTTATCCACATGTTGCATTAACCAGTGATGTTGCTGGGGTGAAATATACTTGGCACGGCAAACTCGTTCGTAGCGAAGGTGTATTGGATCAAAATAGCCGTGTGATTTACGGAGTCGTTGAAGTAGAAGACCCATATAACCAAAAATCAGCGCGTCACCCAGTTCCATTACGATTTGGTCGTTTTGTTGAGTTGGTGATTGACGGTATTGAGGCCCAGCAAGTATTTCAGGTGCCTCGCTATGCACTCTCAATTAATAACACGCTATGGGTTGTTGGTGAGGAACGACGTTTAGAGCAACGTGATGTCAACATTGTGCGCTCAGAAGCGCAGCACGTGGTCATTAATGAAGGTTTAGAGAGCGGCGATTTAGTTGTTTTAACTCAGTTATCCAATGCGCTGCCAAGCATGAAGGTGCGTATTCCTGGCGACCCAATCATCAAGCAGCAAGAAACGAAAGAGCAGCCAGCTGAAGGTGTAGCAGGTAACGACAATGAGTAAGTACGATATCGACCCAAAGAAAGGCATTATTGCTTGGTGGACGAATAACTCTGTTGCCGCCAACCTGTTGATGGCATTAATCATCATCACCGGTATTTTTATGGTGGGGCAGGTGCGTAAACAAATGTTCCCAGAAATTGAGCTGAATATCATCAGTATTCAGGTACCGTTTCCGGGCGCCGCACCGCAAGAAGTAGAACAAGGCGTGTTAGTCCGTATTGAAGATGCCATTGAAGACGTGAATGGTATCGAGCGGGTGACGTCGACAGCTCGCGAAGGCAACGGTTCTGTTTCCATTGAAGTGGAAAGTGGATATGACGTTCAAGTAGTCATGGACGAGATAAAAATGCTCGTTGATGCGATTCCTAGTTTCCCACAGCAAATTGAAAAACCAAATATTTATCGAATTCGCCCGCAACGTCAGGTGATTTGGATTAGTGTATTCGGCGATGTTAATGAAGCTACGCAAAAAGAGCTCGCCAAACAAATTCGTGACGATATTAAAGATATTGGCGGCATCACCAAAGTTGAAGTGGTAGGCGCGCGCGATTATGAAATTTCGGTGGAAATCTCAGAAGCTGACTTACAACGTTATAATTTAACCTTCCAAGATATTGTCACGGCCATCCGTGGTACCTCGTTGGATGTTGCCGGTGGTTCAATTCGCACGCCCAATGGCGATATTTTGCTACGCGCAAATAACCAAGCCTATGTTGGTAATGAGTTTGAACAAATTGTTTTGATCAAACGGCCAGATGGCACTCGTTTGACTTTGGGTGACATCGCAACCGTACAAGACGCGTTTATTGAGCGTCGTCGGTTCACACAATTTGACGGTAAAATGTCGACTTTTGTGCGTGTTGACTCAGTTGGCGACCAAAATGATTTAAGAACTGCAGAGTTGGTAAAGAGTTACATTGATCGCAAGCAAAAAGAACTTCCTCCGGAAGTTCAAATCGCGCACTGGGGTGATTCATCGTATTACCTCCAGGGTCGACTCGATTTAATGATCGACAACATGCTTTTTGGTGGTGCGCTTGTGTTTATTATGCTGGCGTTATTCTTGCAGCTACGCCTGGCATTTTGGGTCATGATTGGTATTCCTTTGTGTTTCTTAGGTACCATCGCACTGATGCCACTCCCCATGTTTGATATATCAATCAATATGATTTCATTATTTGGATTTATATTGGTGCTGGGGATAGTGGTGGATGACGCCATTGTTATTGGCGAAAGTGCCTATTCTGAGATTGAAAAGAACGGTAAATCAATTGACAACGTGGTGATTGGCGCTAAAAAAGTGGCCATGCCGGCTACCTTTGGTGTGCTCACCACCATGGTTGCATTCATTCCGATGCTTATGGTTGAAGGTGGTATGGGCGCCATTTGGGAATCTATTGCTTGGGTTGTCATTTTATGTCTGGCGTTTTCGCTGGTTGAGTCGAAATTTATTCTGCCAGCTCACATTGCGCACATGAAATTCTCAAAAACTGGAAACGAGAAACAGAATGGCTTCCAACGCATTCGTAACAAGATATCTAGTGGGCTGCTTTATTTTGCAAAGAATTATTATCAACCATTTTTGAAGAAATGCCTGCATTATCGTTACACCACACTGGCAGCATTTATTGGTCTGTTTATTCTTGCTATTGGTTTGATAACTGGCGGGACAGTGCGTTGGGTATTTTTCCCGAATATTCCAAGTGACTTTATTCAAGCCAACGTAACCATGCAACCAGGCGCGTCTGAAGAGTCAACCATCCGCACCTTGCAGGCCGTCGAACAAAGCTTGATTGAAGTTGATAAGAATGCTGAGCAAGAGAATGGTGAGAATATCATCAAGCACATTAACGTGTGGATGAATGGGACTACCAGCGGCACTATCTTTGCAGAACTTGAGAAAGGTGAAGATCGTAACTTAGATGGCTTCGCAATTATCAATAACTGGCGTGAAAGCACCCCTGAAATCGCCGGTGTCAAAGCGTTAAACTTCCAAGGTAGTATTGGTGGCGGCGGCGGTTTTGACGTTGAGTTTCAGTTAACCGGAGAGAGCCTAGATGAGCTTGCGGCAGCGGCAACGTTGTTAAAACAAGATCTCGCCCAATTCGATGGTGTTTTTGATATTGAAGATACCTTTGGGGAAGGTAACGATGAAATTATTCTTGAACTGAAACCATTAGCGACCGCTATGGGAATTACGTTGCAGGAGTTAGCGAGCCAAGTTCGTTACGCTTTCTATGGTGCCGAAGCACAGCGTATTCAGCGCGATGATGAAGAAGTGAAAGTAATGGTGCGCTACCCACTCTCAGAACGTCAATCAGTTGGTAATCTCGAAGATATGAAACTGCGTACTGCTGATGGCTCGTTGATTCCATTTACTGAATTAGCCGATGTACGTTTTGCTAAGGGCTATAACACCATTACTCGCATCAACCGTGAGCGTTCAGTAAACGTGCGTGCTCGTGTCGATAAAGAGAAAGTGCAACCGTTTGATATTGTGCGACAGGTTCGTGAGGACAAGATTCAGCCGATTCTTGATCGTTATCCGTCGGTAGGATTCCAACTGGAAGGCGCATCACAAGACGAAGCCGAAGCGACCAATTCACTTGCCGTTGGCTTTATGCTGGCACTATTCGCTATTTATGCGTTAATGGCGATTCCCTTGAAATCGTATAGCCAACCGTTGATTATTATGTCAGTTATTCCATTCGGTATGATCGGCGCGGTAGTTGGTCATTGGATTCTAGGAATGCCAATTTCTATTCTGAGCTTGTTCGGTATTATCGCGTTGGCAGGTGTGGTGGTAAACGACTCATTGGTGATGGTTGACTACGTAAACCGTGCTCGAGCTGATGGCGAAAGTTTGCGTAAGGCCGTCGCTGAAGCGGGTGTAGCGCGTTTCCGAGCCATTATATTGACCTCGTTAACGACGTTCTTCGGTCTTGTACCTATTGTTCTTGAGAAGAGTATGCAGGCGAAACTGGTTATTCCAATGGCCATTTCTTTAGCCTTCGGTATTCTTTTCGCAACGGTCATTACGTTGCTGCTAGTACCAAGTTTATACTTGATTCTGAACGATGCGCGACGCGGTGTGAAGACCATGCTAAGTTGGTATGGTCTGACCAAGCCGCCAGAACCGAAATCAGAACAACAAAATTCCGTCACATAATGTTAAACTATTGACCTTACACTAATAGATGCTAGCAGCAATTGTGCTGCTAGCACTTAGTCAGAGGAAGGTCATGCATGAACTTGGCGCTTATTGACATCGTCGCATTGGTGTTTTTTGTGTCCGTTTGGGTCATCTACACCCAATTTGCACGATTGCGAGCCCGCACTACCTACAGTCTTTCTCACATATTGCGTCAACTTCGCATTGATTGGATGCGAACACTTACCCGCAAAGAACATCAGATTGCTGATGCGGCGTTGCTTGGGAATGTGGAACGCACAGTGACATTCTTCGCATCCTCAACGGTGCTCGTACTTGCTGGTGTACTGACGTTATTAGCATCGGCCGACAAAGTGGTAGAAGTACTCCAATCTATTCCGTACACCGCTGATACCGCTCCAGACAAAGTACAATTTAAACTTGCTGTACTCTCCCTGTTGTTTGTATTTGCCTTCTTTAAATTCACCTGGTCAATTCGCCAGTTTGGTTTTGTCTCAGTACTTATGGGAGCGGCACCACAGTATCGCTCAACTGATTTTACCGATGAACAGCGTGAAATATTTGCGCGACAAACAGCTAAAGTGATCGACCAAGCCGGCCATGAATATAACAATGGGCTGCGCTCTTATTATTTTGCCTTAGCGTACTTATGTTGGTTTATTCACCCGTATTTATTTATGGCATCGACAGCTATTGTTGTGGCGGTACTCTATCGACGTGAATATCGTTCAAAAGTGCTCAGCGCACTGTTAGCTACCAAAGGGTGGGAACCAGGCCCGATCAAAGAAAATGGAGAATCACAGTGACACTTGATGTATTGAAGTGGACTATTGCGAGTTATTTCGACGCCACAGGGCAAGCTCTGCCAGATCTACCTGATGTGTTAGGGCCATATGAAGGCCAAGCACTTATCGGCACATCATTACGTATTGAATCTGCTCGAATCGAGTTTTGGGATGCTGGCGTTATTGCGGTAGAACCCGATCAACCTGGCGATAAAGATGTTGTCTTTTCATGTGCCGTGCATGGCGACGAAACAGCGCCCATTGAAATTGTGCGAGATATGCTGACGGATATCCTTGCCGGTAAGCTACAGGTAAAACACCGAACATTGTTCTTAATTGCTAACCCCGCAGCTATTGTTAACGGCACGCGGTTTATTGATGTAAATATGAACCGTTTGTTTAGTGGCGCTCATACTCAAGGTGATACGCCAGAGCATCATCGCGCAGCCAAAATTGAACACTATGTTTCGCGTTTTTATAAGCAACAGCGCCGCTATCACTACGATTTGCACACGGCTATTCGAGATTCAGCTCACGAAAAATTTGCGGTATATCCATTTACTCATGGCGGGCCCTACAAGAAAGAGCAACTGACGTTCTTGGCTGAGTGCGGCGTTGATACTATTTTATTGAATCAGGCACCAACAACCACCTTCAGTTACTACAGTGTTCGCGAGCATCATGCCGATGCATTTACCGTCGAATTAGGCAAAGTTCGTCCATTTGGCGAAAATGACATGAGCCGATTTGCTGATGCTGACACGATGTTCCGTAAACTTATTAGTACAAGTGATTTGGAACTTCCTCAGTTTGATAGCAACCGTCATCACGTTTATGACGTAAGCCGTTCTATAGACCGGACCGCTGAAGACTTCCGACTAAATTTTGCCGATGACGTCGCTAATTTTACCGAGTTTGAGCTGGGGCACTTGTTGGCGGTTGATGGCGAGAATGAATACAAAGTAGAGCAG
>NCJS01000204.1 GCA_002279005.1 Idiomarina sp. 34-48-12
ACAGAACGGTAATTCGGTACAGGCCATTGCTGCATAGTTCGCCGCAACCCAGCCTCCAAGTGCAATTTGTCCGAATACCACCAAAAGTGCGAATAGCGCGAAACCGCGCATCGATCGCATCTTTGAATCGCCGAGTGGCATATGAACCCGCTCAAGGCGCAATAACAGTAAGTACAGCAACGAAATGGTTGTAAAGCCACCCAACAGATGCCCCATGACAATCAACGGCTGTAAATTCATAGTGACAGTCCACATGCCAAGTGCCGCTTGAAAGGTTACTAATGCGAGTAATAGCACTGGTAAGCCAACCGGCTGTGACGGGTCGTGGCGACGACGCACGAATGCCGCAATGGTAATCGCAAGAATGACCAAACCTAAGGTACCGGCGGCATAGCGATGAATCATTTCATTCCATGCTTTTTGTGATTCAAGCGGTGCATGAGGGAACAATTCAACTGCTTTCTCTGCATCTTTTGGAACCGTTAGCTCACCATAGCAACCTGGCCAGTCTGGGCAACCCAAGCCGGCGTCGGTTAAGCGTGTATAGGCGCCCAAAACAATCACTACAAATGCCAATAAAACACTGATTTTGACAAACGTACGCATGGCTCTAACCTACCTTTGAAAGTTTCAATAACGTGCGAAGATCTGCAAGTAGATTCTTCGCTTCCGCGCGCATCGCTTCTTCGTCAGCATACGTTGGGTAATGCAATACCACATTGCCAAGCGGGTCGATAATAAACAGGTTATGCGCAGGTAGCTGAGTCACAGCAACTTCTAAATCCCCATTCTCGATATGTTTAACCAGCGGCACATTGGTCAAATCGAGCGCGGTGCCATTCGACGTAATAAGTATTGGGTTGACGCGATCGGTTTCTTTGCCGAGGGCAATATCCAACTGATTCATGGCATACAAACCTTGCATGCAAGAATCGCCACAATTGCCATCGTCAACCAAAGCAACGCGCCATCCTTCCGGCAGCGCAGAGTTCAAATCGCCGAGTTCGAGAGGGGGTACTAACATGGTGCCTTTGTTGGTCATTGCGCCTTGATACCAATTTTGATCAAGAACTAGTTTTGCGCCAATGACAGGAATTAAAAATGCGAGTACTACACCGACTAGCGTCGCTCGCGATCGTTTTACGTTCGTCATGGTCATTCCTCTGTTGTTATTTTTTTGGAACGGCTGGCAAACCAAAATACCAGTAAACATGCGAGCGCTAACGAAAACCATTGCATGGCGTAGGCACGATGTTTTGTTGGTGTCATGACTTGCGGTTGCCATTGGCGTGGCCAACCAAAATCAGCAGTTTCTGAGAGTAGCACCACATAGGGCTGAATGGGAAGTTGTGTTGCTGCGCTTATTGCATCGGCGTCGAGTTGGGTAACACGCACCGGCCAGCGGTCGGCTTCAACATAAGTTTCACCGGCGCCCCACACTTCGGTTAGCTGTGGCTGATAGAATAGTCCGTCAATGATCACTTTACCCTGAGGTAGCGATAATTGTGGCAGTTGTTGCCGATTTTGTCCCCAAGGCACCCAACCCATATTCACCATGACAATGCCGCTGTTACCCCTAACGAATTCAACGTCAAGCAAACCAATGACTTGGTAGCCAGCTTGCCCATCTCGAATCTGATTATCGAGTAGTAAATAGTTATTCAAAAATGTTCCGGAAATGGCTACTTCAGCGTAGCGATTGATATCGCTGATCGGTTTTTCGGGGGCATTTAAATCTATTGGGGTAGACTGGCGTGTTTCGTAGTCAGCGAAGAGTTGTTCTTTCTCATTGGCGCGGTCAAGTTGCCAGAATCCAAGCTTGACCAAAATAGCAATTGCCAGCACAGTGAGCACTGTCGCAATGAGTTTACTTTTATGCATAGTAAACCCTGCCCACAATTACTCGATAGGAAGCTGTGATGGT
>NCJS01000076.1 GCA_002279005.1 Idiomarina sp. 34-48-12
GCCGACACCTGTCGCTCCGCCAGGGGTTTTAACCGTACCCGCATCCAGGAGTTACTGACCCCGCCACTACCACCGGCAGAGCCGGTGACATCAGCGACTGCAGGATCCTGCAGCACATGCTGGCGGAAGGCTTCAATCTTCGGTTGCATCATTTGGAACGAGGCACCGTCGTCACCACGCACAAAACCATTTAACTGTCCGGTATCCTGTTCGGGTAGTAAGCCTGACGGCACCTTAGTATATAACCAGGCGGTGGCGCCAAAGAGTAACAATAGCAATAACAGTAACCATCGATAATGGTCCAGGCCAAAATCAATACTGCGCCGGTAACCCTGCTGCAAGCGCTGGAAGAAACCCGCTTGATCCGGTGCTGCCGACGCTGGCGTCGCCCTTAACAATATCGCCGACATACTGGGTGTCAGCGTCAGCGAAATCAGCAGCGAAATCACCATTGCCGCCACCAGCGTAATTGAAAACTCGCGGAACAAGCGCTCAACCAGGCCGCCCATGAAGAGTATCGACAGGAAAATCACGATCAGCGCCAGGTTCATTGCTAGCAAGGTAAAACCAACTTCGGCAGCCCCTTGCCGCGCCGCTTGCAGCGGTGACAGACCGCGTTCCAGATGACGACGGATATTTTCCACCACCACGATAGCATCATCCACCACCAGCCCGGTTGCGACAATCAATGCCATCACCGACAGGTTGTTTAGCGAAAACCCACACAAATACATCACGCTAAAGGCGCCAATTAACGACACCGGAATAGTGACACTCGGGATCAGGGCACTGCGTAAGTTTCCCAGAAATACCCAGACCACCAGCACCACCAGCAATACCGCTAAGGTCAGGCTAATTTGTGCCTCGCTCAGGGTGGCCCGGATCACCGGGCTACGATCCATCACTACCGCCAGCTCAGCGCCTGCCGGCGCCAAGGCTTGTAATAACGGCAGCTGCTGATAAATCGCATCAATGGTGGCCACTATATTGGCGCCAGTACGACGACTGATCAGCAAGATCACCGCGTCTTTATCGTTGTGAAAACCGGCACTGTAGCGATCTTCCGTCGAATCTGTGACCAGTGCCACATCCGCCAGCCGGATCGCGGCACCATCAACATATTTAACGATCAGATCCTGATAATCCGCGGCCCGGCGTAAGGTTTCACTGGTTGCCAGCTGCCAGCGATGGCTATCCGTTTCCAGCACACCGAGCGGCACCGAGGCATTAACAGTACTGATAGCGCTGCGCACCTCATCCAGTGCTACACCATATTGCGCCAGCATGCCCGGATTCAGTTGCACCCTTACCGCAGGTAATGACGAGCCACTGACCTCGACTTCGCCTACGCCGCTAATCTGGGCAATTTTCTGTGCCAGAATGGTGGAGGCATTGTCGTACAAGGTACTACCCGCCAGATGATCGGAGCTAAGCGCCAACGCCATGATCGGTGCCTGTGACGGGTTAAACTTGCGGTACACCGGGTTACCCGGCATCCCGGATGGCAGCTGACTGCGCGCCGCGTTAATCGCCGCCTGCACCTCGCGCGCTGCATCATCGACATTGCGGTCTAATTCAAATTCGAGGCGGATTTGGGTTGAGCCCTGACTGCTGGATGAACTAATACGGCGAATACCGGCAATACTGCCCAGTGCCCGCTCCAGCGGTGTGGCAACCGTTGCTGCCATACTTTCCGGACTGGCGCCCGGCAAACTGGCACTAACCACTATCATCGGAAAATCAATTGCCGGTAACGGTGACACCGGTAACAAGCGCCAGCTTAGTAAGCCCAGCAGCAAAATCGCCGTTGCCAGCAAACCACTGGCGACTGGCCGTTGGATAAAGGGCTGGGCCAGATTCATAGGCTGGCAACCTCAACCGGACTTTGCTGGCGCTTACGTACCAACTTATCGAACCAGAGATAAACCACTGGTGTAGTAAACACCGTCAGTATCTGGCTAACCAGCAAGCCACCCACCATCACCAAGCCCAGGGGCTGGCGCAGCTCGGCCCCCGAGCCGGTGGATAACATCAGCGGGATGGCGCCAAATAACGCCGCTAGGGTGGTCATTAAAATTGGCCTAAAACGCAGTAGCGCCGCCTGATAGATAGCTTCGGCCGGGGTCATGCCCTGATTGCGCTGCGCATCCAGGGCAAAATCGACCATCATAATGCCGTTTTTCTTTACCAAACCAATCAGTAGCACGATGCCGATTACCGCAATCAGATCCAGCGGCCGGCCCGTGATTAGCAGTGCCAGCAAGGCTCCCACAGTAGCTGACGGTAGCGTCGACAAAATGGTGACCGGGTGGAGCAGACTCTCGTACAACACGCCCAACACAATATACATGGTGACAATCGCCGCCAGTATCAGCCACAGCGTATTACCAAGGGAGGCTCGGAACGCCTCAGCCGCGCCCTGAAAACTGAGCTCTAACTCCGGGGGTAACTGTAACTGGCTTTGCACCTGCTCAATGGCAGCAACCGCCTGCCCCAATGAATAGCCTGCGGCAAGGTTAAATGACAGCGTCACTGCCGGGAATTGTCCTTGCTGGTTAATCAGCAGCTTTGCCGGACGCTGGCTGACTGTCGCCACGGCCGACAGAGGTACGGTAGCGCCGGTATTACTGGTTAGATAGAGTTTGTCGAGCGCCTCAATACCCTGCACCTGCGCCGGATCGACCTCCAGCACCACCCGGTATTGGTTAGCCTGGGTAAACAAGGTAGAAATTTGGCGCTGGCTATAGGCACTTTGCAACACGGCACTGATTTGTGCCACGCTTAAGCCCAACCGGGCGGCAGCATTGCGATCGATATCGATAAAGGCCTGTAAACCTTGCTGCTGCAGATCGTGTGCGACCTCGGATAACTCCGGCCGCTGCTGCAGTGCCGCCATTACTTCCGGCAACCACAGGCTCAGCACCTCGCTGTCCGGCGTACTTAGCGTAAATTGATACTGAGTACGACTGACCCGATCTTCGATACTTAATTCCTGTACCGGCTGAAACCAGCCTTTAATCCCCGCTACTGCCGTAACCTGTTGCTCCAGCTCGCGGATAATTTCTACTGCCGTTTTATTGCGGCTGGCATGCGGCTGCAAGTTCAGCAAGATCCGCCCGCTGTTTATGCTGCTGTTACTGCCATCAACACCAATAAAGGATGACAAACTGGCAACATCGGGGTGCTGCAGTAAATTAGCAGCTAACTCTTGTTGCCGCTGAGCCATCGCCTGAAAAGAAATATCTTGCGGCGCTTCGGTGATCACCTGAATGACGCCACTGTCCTGCACCGGAAAAAAGCCTTTCGGTACCGCCAAATAAAGCCCCACTGTCAACGCCACTGTACCCAGCATACTGGCCAGCGCCAACCGCTGATGGCGCAGTACCCACTGCAGCATTAACGCATAGCGGTTAATCAGCCGCTGAATAACATCGTTCGGCTGATCATGGGCAGGCATTGCCTTTAACAGCCGGGCGCACAGCATCGGCGTCAGGGTTAGCGACACGACTAATGAAATCAGGATGGCTACCGCCAGGGTTACCGCAAATTCAAAGAACAAGCGGCCAACCACATCCGCCATAAACAGCAATGGGATCAACACCGCAATTAACGAGAAAGTCAGTGAAATCAGCGTAAAACCAATTTCTTTCGCGCCTTTCAGGGCAGCGTCGAGGGGGGAAGCGCCTTGCTCGCGATGGCGGGCAATATTCTCCAGCATCACGATAGCATCATCGACGACAAAGCCAGTGGCAATTACCATCGCCATTAAGGTCAGGTTATTGACCGAGAAACCCAATAACAGCATCACCGCGAAAGTGCCTATTAGTGATAACGGTACTGCCAGACTGGGAATAATGGTTGCCGGGATCGTTTTCAAAAAGACATAGGTCACCAGGATAACCAGACAGACGGCAAACACCAGCTCATGCTGCACGTCTCGTACTGAAGCCCGGATACTGTGGGTACGATCGGTCAATACCACCACATCTACCGCGGCTGGCATCGTTGCCATCAGCTGCGGTAATAATTGTTGTACCCGATCTGCCACTTCAATCACGTTAGCGCCGGGCTGACGCTGGATATTCAGTAATACTGCCGGCTGCTCGTTGGCCCAGGCGGCTAAGAAGCGATCTTCAGCGCCTTGCTCAACACTGGCGACATCCCGCAGCCGCACCGGTGCATTATCACGCCAGGCGATAATGAGATCCCGGTACTCAGCGACATCGCGGATCTGGTCATTGGCATCCAGCATAGTTGAGCGGAAGGGGCCATCGAAACTGCCCTTAGGCTGGTTGGTGTTAGCTGCAGCAATGGCAGTGCGCAAATTCTCCAGGCTCAGATTCATATTGGCCAGTGCCGAAGGATTGGCTTTCACCCGAATGGCCGGCCGCTGACCACCGGCCAGGCTGACCATGCCAACGCCGGGTAATTGCGCCAGTTTTTGTGCCATCCGGGTATCAGTCAGGTCATACACCTGCGGTAACGGCAGTGTGGACGAGGTGATGGCCAGTGTCAGGATCGGCGCATCAGCCGGATTGACCTTACGGTAAATCGGCGGGCTGGGTAAATCGTTTGGCAGTAACGAAGAAGCGGTATTAATTGCCGCCTGCACTTCCTGCTCGGCCACGCCCATATTTACTTCCAGCGCAAACTGTAACGTAATGACGGAAGCGCCGGCAGAGCTGCTGGATGACATCTGCTTTAAACCGGGAATTTGCCCTAACCGCCGCTCCAGCGGCGCCGTAACGGTGCGGGTCATAATGTCCGGGCTGGCACCGGGGTTAAAACTAAATACCTGAATAATCGGGTAGTCAACCTGTGGCAAGGCCGCCACCGGCAGCTGCCGCCAGGCCAGAATACCGGCAACCAGTAAAGCCAGCATCAGTAACGAGGTAGCAACCGGTCGCAGAATAAAGGGCTGCGAAAAATTCATTATTGCGCCCTCTGTGGCCGCCGGCGCGACGTGTCCTCAGCCGGCGTTACCGGAGCTGCGGTGCCCTGCTCAGTAATAATTTCTACCGCGCGACCCGGCCGCAGGCGATCTAAACCTTCCAGCACCACCGGCGTGCCGACGCTCAATCCCTCTTCTATAGCTACCATGCCGTTATCGACCGGCCCCAGCTTCACCTGGCGGATTTGGGCTTTATTATCCTCAATAGTGTAAATATAGGTGCCGGCCGAACCATATTGCACGGCATCCTGTGGAATGGTTACGGCGCCACTGCGTACCGCTACGTTTAGCCGTACATTAACAAACTGATTCGGAAACAACTCTTCCTGCTGGTTGGCAAACTCGGCTTTTAAGCGCAGAGTACCGGTAGCAATATCAATTTGGTTATCCAGAGTGGTTAACACCCCGCTGGTTAATTGCTGTTGCTCAGCGCGATCCCAGGCTTCCACCACTAACGGCTCGCCGGCACGCATTGCCTGACGCACCTGCTGTAATTGATTCTCAGGGATAGAAAATACCACATTAATCGGCGAACTCTGGGTGATGGTTACCAGACCTTCAGCACTATTGGCCTGAATCAGATTACCGACGTCAACCCGGCGTAAACCCAGCCGGCCAGAAATTGGCGCTTTAATTTGGGTATAAGATAATTGCAGTTTTGCCGCATCCAGCTGCGCCTGATTACTACGCAAGCTGCCTTTTAACTGCTCTACCAGCGCCTGCTGGTTGTTAAATTGTTGCGCAGAAATCGAGCTTTGCTCACGCAACCGCGAATACAGCGCCAAGTCATTCTCAGCATTTTTTAACTGCGCCAGATTTTGCTCCAGTTGCCCCTGCGCCTGGGCCAGTTGTATCTGATAATCAGCGGCATCAATCTCTGCCAAGAGCTGGCCGGCCTCGACTTTATCGCCCTCTTTAAAATGCAGCGCCTGTAGCGGGCCGCTAACCCGGCTTTGTACCACCACACTATTTAGCGGGGTCACGGTACCAATAGCTTTGATTTGTACCCGTAAATCCGCAGCGGTAGCAGGCACCACCCGCACCGGTACCGGCATAGCCCACGGATTCATTTGCCGCTGGGCAGCGGCTGTAGGGGCGGGTTCAGTTGGCCAGAACCACCAGGCAGCACCGGCTGCGATTAATGCTACGACTGCCATTGTTACGGCTTTTTTTTGCAATGCCATGAGAAAACCTTTTCGACGAAAATCCGGATTGGCGCCACTATAATGCGCGCTCTGTCAGTGCTCAATGCGCTTTACGTCAAGATTTGGTAAAGATGACAACGCTTTCGGCGAAGCGCGGTTTTATAGCGGTAGGCGGCTGCTGTTTTGTTCCCGGCAGGTTTTGTTTTGCGTTTAGCCCTTGAAAGCCCGCACTGAGGTACCAATTTCAGCACCATTGCTTAACCCGTACCGGAGAACATGATGTCAAATATCGTGCAATTACTAAACTGGCGTTACGCCACGAAAAAGATGAATGCCGCGCAGCAAGTCCCCCGCCGCTAAACTGGACACTATTTTGGAGGCAATCCGCCTGAGTGCCAGCTCCAGTGGCCTGCAACCTTATCAGGTGCTGGTAGTAACTGATCCAGAGCTAAAGCAGCAAATCCGCCAGGTCGCCTGGGATCAGTCACAGGTAACGGATTGCTCGCATTTGCTGGTATTTGCTGCCTGGGATACTTACACCGCCGAGCGGATCAATATGATGTTTGATCTGGTGAATGAACAGCGCGGCTTTAAAAACGACGGCTGGGAAGCGTACCGGCAAAAGCTGCTGGCTTATTACCCGCAGCGTCCGGCAGAGCAAAACTTCGAGCATGCCGCCCGCCAGGCTTATATTGGTTTAGGTTCAGCCTTATTGGCCGCTGCCGAACAGCAAGTTGACGCCACACCGATGGAAGGCTTTGAACCGGAAAAAGTCGATGCTATCCTTGGTCTGGCCGAACAGGGTTTAAAGTCGGTATTACTGTTACCGCTGGGTTATCGTGCTGCCGAAGGCGACTGGCTGGTGAATCTGAAAAAAGTACGTCGTGCCAAAGACGACTTTATTTCCTATCGTTAATGCGCCGGCTTGCCGTGATGAGTATGATCACGGCAAGCTTCGCCGGCCAGCTCAATCTCAATCGTAGTATTTAATAGCTTAAACTCCACCAGTTGCTGCTCTACGCGGCGTTTTAACTGCTGATATTGCTGTAAATCGTCCAGCGCCACCACCAGATGTGCGCTTAACACATGCTGCTCACCATCCAGCGACCACAGATGCAAATGATGCACTTCTTTTACTTCTGGTTGGGCTAACAAGCGTTGTTCAATCCCGGCCAGTAAGCCAGCATCGGGTACCGCCTGAAAAAACAGCCGCGCCGTACTACGTAAATTGCGCAGTACATTAAACAAAATAAATAAGGTAAAGGCGATCGATAACAGCGGGTCAATAATTGGCCAGTCGACAAACTGCATCACCAGCGCCGCCAGCAGCACCGCGACCCAGCCCAGCACATCCTCCAGTAAATGCCAGTTCAGTACCCGCTCATTCAGGGTTTTACCGCCACTGAGTTTATAGGCGGCAAAACCGTTCACGGTTATGCCGAGCACCGCCAGCACCATCATACCCTCAGTCAGCGGCATCACCGGCTCACTGAGTCGCGGGATGGCTTCGGCCAGGATCCAGACTGAACCAGCAATCAGAATGAAACAATTTAACAAGGCACCAAATAAACTAAGCCGGCGATAACCGTAGGTGTAATGTGCAGTGGGCGCTTTTTTACCCAGCTTATACAACAGCCAGCCACTGCCCAGCGCCAGACTATCGCCAAGATCATGAATCGCATCAGCCATAATGGCTGTGCTATTAGTCAGCCAGCCGCCGATAAACTCAATAATGGTAAAACCCAGATTCAGAAAAAACGCCCAACCGAGCCGGCTACCGCTATCCTCTGTCGATACTAAACCATGGCCATGCCGATGAGACCCATGACCGTGCTGATGCTGCGCGTGCTGCGAATGTGAGTGAGAATGATGATGTGAATGCGGTGGCATAGTGGCGCTTCCTGCTGAGCACTACTCTGACTATAGACACTGACGGTGTTGAATAGCAAGCAGTAAAAAGCCCCGTAGCAGGGGCTTAGTTAACAACCTTAGAACGGGATATCGTCATCAAAGTCGATTGGTGGTTCCATCGGCGGGCGCTGTTGCGCTGGTGGTTGTTGCTGGAAGCCACCTTGTGGCTGTGCCGGCT
>NCJS01000205.1 GCA_002279005.1 Idiomarina sp. 34-48-12
GCGCTTGATTGTGCAGAATCCTGCATTTGAATTGGTGCGGGTGAACGATCCCGGTGCTGATGCGGCAACGTTCGCGCATTTACTAAACTTCGATTCCGTACACGGGCGCTGGCAACATGAAGCTTCGGCTTCTGATGAGACGCTGGTGATTCAGGAAAAATCGATTCCATTTACCCGCTTTAAAACAATTTCAGAGAACAACTGGGGCGATTGCGATGTGGTACTCGAAGCATCGGGTAAAATGAAAACCGTTGCTGTTCTGAGCGAATATTTGCAGCAGGGGGTAAAGCGCGTGGTGGTATCGGCGCCAGTAAAAGAGGCCGGCGCTTTAAATATTGTGATGGGCGTGAATGACCAACTGTTTGACCCAAACCAGCATCGCATCGTTACGGCGGCTTCGTGCACTACAAACTGCATTGCTCCGGTCGTTAAGGTGCTGCAAGAAAAGATTGGCATTAAACATGGCTCAATCACCACGATTCATGATTTAACCAATACCCAGAGTATTCTTGATGCGCCGCACAAAGATTTACGCCGTGCGCGCGCCTGCGGGATGAATCTCATTCCTACATCCACCGGCTCAGCGACAGCCATTATTGAAATATTCCCAGAGCTTAAGGATAAAATTGATGGGCATGCTGTGCGCGTACCTTTGGCGAATGCATCGTTAACCGATTGCGTATTCGAAGTTGAGAGGCCTACGACGATTGAAGAAATTAATGGTTGGATGGAAGCAGCAGCAGAGAGCACGTTAAAGAACATTCTTGGTTATGAAGAGCGGCCACTGGTTTCTATGGATTATAAAACCGACCCACGGTCGAGCATTATTGATGCACTCTCAACCAAAGTAATTAATGGCACCCACGTGAAACTCTATGCTTGGTATGACAATGAGTGGGGCTATGCCAATCGCACCGTTGAACTAATGGAGAAGGTTGGCACATGCTAGCGAATTTATCGCCCGCTATACGTCAATATATGTTGGTAACAGGCAACTATTGGGCGTTTACTCTTACTGATGGCGCGTTGCGAATGTTGGTGGTTTTGCATTTCCATCAACTCGGCTATTCCGCGCTTGAAGTCGCCATGCTGTTCTTATTTTACGAGTTTTTTGGTGTGGTGACGAATTTAGTTGGTGGGTATTTGGGAGCCCGTTGGGGGCTCAACCGAACCATGAATATTGGTTTAGGGCTGCAAATTATTGCTTTAACTATGCTGTTAGTTCCCAGTCATTGGCTTACAGTGATTTGGGTTATGTTCGCGCAAGCGCTTTCAGGGATAGCGAAAGACTTGAACAAAATGAGCGCTAAAAGCACCATTAAGTTACTGGTGCCCGAAGCCGCTCAAGGTCAATTATACAAGTGGGTGGCCTTGTTAACTGGTTCGAAGAATACGCTAAAAGGAATTGGCTTTTTTCTAGGTGGCGTATTGCTCACGTGGATAGGCTTTGCCGGCGCCGTTTTAGTCATGGCTTGCATGCTATCGATGGTTTGGCTGTCGAGTTTGATATGTCTTAAAAAAGACACGGGTAAAGCCAAATTCAAACCGAAATTTAACGAGCTACTATCAAAAAGCCGTCCCATCAATATCCTTTCAGCAGCGAGATTTCTGTTGTTTGGGGCTCGCGATGTTTGGTTTGTTGTAGCCCTGCCAGTATTTCTCGCTAGCCAACTCAATTGGGATCACTGGCAGGTTGGAAGTTTTCTTGCTTTGTGGGTGATTGGGTATGGCGTGGTGCAAGGTTTTGCGCCAAAACTAACCACAGCCTCTGCGAGCAATCGAGCGTCGCATCAAGCGGTGATTTGGGGGGCGTTATTGACACTCACCCCATTATTATTGGCAGCGGCGCTATGGCAAGAACTACCAGTCGCTCCTGCCATAATTGTCGGTTTGGCACTATTT
>NCJS01000206.1:0-629 GCA_002279005.1 Idiomarina sp. 34-48-12
GCGTCTAAACGCTTGTGAAACACTTCTTTGGCGCGGGCTTTGTACCATTCTTCAAGCGCTAAACGAACGCGTCCTGGCTCTTGGGCACGTACGCTGACCAACAACTGCCCGCGCAACAATTTAACGCTACGCGGCGCTGCGGCATCAACGGTAACTTTCAACAGGTATTGCTTGCCGAGGTAATAATGGCTTTCGCCACTGACATATTTGCGCGGGGTAATGTGTGCCTGCTGCGCTTTAAAGTCGCGTAATTGCTCATAAATCCAACGACCACGTTTGCGTACAGCGGCCAGCACTTCTTTGTCAGAAGCGCTCGTGGGTGCGGCCACCTGAACCGTGCAGTCGGGCTTTACCTTAATGGTCACTTTGTGTGCCGCGCTTTTGCTGTCGCGGCGGCTGAATGGTATCCACTCGTCACCGTAGTAAAAGCCTTGAATGGCAACGTTCATGGTTAAGCGTCCAACCGGCCGACACGAACAATCTGCACTACCGACTCGACAATGCGTTTGGCTTGGTCGATGCCACCGCCTAAACCTTTGCATTCAGCAAAAATCATTGGCAGCAATTTCTTACGAATATCGGCCTCAATGTTTTGCGGGTTAATCGAGTTCTCGGCAACCGCTTGGAAG
>NCJS01000206.1:664-2530 GCA_002279005.1 Idiomarina sp. 34-48-12
AACGCCAATTTGACCCATTTCTCTTGGGCTTTCTCGTCTAACAGCGCAAAAGCCTCCGGCAAGTTCTGTTTAAATACTCCGTAATAGCCTTGGGCATGCTTGTTAGTATCAAAAGCATCGGGTAGTTCGTCTAAATGCCGTGCTTTTACCTGCTCTTCAAACTCATGAAACATCATGTATTGCTTCAGCGGGTGGTCAAACAGCTTCTCGGCTTCTTCAATGGCTTGGCGTAACAGCTTCGAAAACGCTTCTTGCGCGTAAGGGTCGTCACGCAGCTCTTGCTCAATCATGCGAGTCACGCGGGTGCGAATTATATCGGTTTCGTTGCGGGTTTTGTCTTCGTTCCAGTCTTCAGGCTGTTGTTGCTGGCCCATTTTGCCCACTTCGTAAACACCCTCGGCGTCGCGTACGCCCACACCAACTACATGTTTATCGAGCAGCTTTTTCACATCAGCGGCATAGCTGTCGTAACTCACACGTTCGCCCGACTCTTGTTGCACCACTTGGCGCAAGCTTGATAATTGCTTTACGGTTTCTTTATACAAAGCGCGGTCTTTGTCGGTAAAGCTTTTATCGTCAAAGAACATCTTCGATTGCAACCCGACTTTTAAGCAACTGGCAAACTCAGTCAGGGCTTCGTAGAAGTCTTCGCGGCGCTTCAAGTTAACATCAACAAACTCACTGCCGCGTTCTTCTAAGCGAGGAATAAGCACATGCTTTAACGCTTCGGTATCGGATTTATTCTTCACGCCATCGAATATCGCCCACAACTGCTTATAAAGCTGCGGCAGGCGCTTATATTCGGTGCTCATCTGCTGATAGAGCCCTTCAATGTCGTTAATGTCGTAACCGCCTTGGGTGCGCGAGGCAAGGTCTTGATAGTCTTTGATGGTGGTATCAAGCTCAGCAAGAATGCCGCGGTAATCAATCAGCAAACCAAATTTCTTATCGGGGTGTAGGCGGTTTACCCGGGCAATGGCCTGAATTAAATTATGGCCCTTGAGTGGCTTGTCGATATATAGCACTGCGTTGCGCGGCTCGTCAAAGCCCGTTAACAGTTTGTCGACGACAATCAGCAGCTTCAACTTGGGGTCGTTTTTAAAACGGTCAATCAAATGCTGGGTATAGTTTTTTTCATCACCACCCTCAACGTTTTCTTTCCACCATTTACTCACTTCGGGCATGCTGGCTTCATCCACCGAGGTGTTACCCTCGCGGGTATCGGGTGAACTCATCACCACGGCCGATTCAAACAGGCCAATTTCGTCTAAAAAGCGCTTGTATTTAATGGCTGAGGCCTTGCTGTCACAGCACAACTGGCCTTTGAGCGTCTCGCCAATGTTCTTATCAAAATGGTGTGCAATGTCGTAAGCAATAAGACGAATACGGTCATCAGCGCCGTAAACATGCCCGCGTTTGGCGAACTTCTTCTTTAAGTCCGTTTTTTGCTCATCGCTTAGACCTTCGGTAATGCGGTCAAACCACGCATCAATGGCGCGCTCGTTAACATCTAAATCAGGCACGCGCTCTTCGTACAACAGCGGCGTCACGGTCCTATCTTCAACCGCGCGCTGCATGGTGTAGGCATGCACAATCGAGCCGAATTTATTGGTGGTTTTATCGTCTTTTAGTAATGGCGTGCCGGTGAACGCTACAAACGCTGCTTTTGGCAGCGCCTGTTCCATACGAATGCTGTTCTCACCGCCCTGGCTGCGGTGCCCTTCGTCTATCAGCACAATAATATCTGGGCTTGGGTTGTAGCACTCCTTGAGCTTGGTCGCGGAGTTAAACTTTTGAATGAGCGTGAACACAATGCGCTCGTTACCACGACCAATTTGCTGGGCTAGGCGCTTGCCTGATGTAGCC
>NCJS01000207.1 GCA_002279005.1 Idiomarina sp. 34-48-12
AACAGCACCCCATTTACCATTTCCTGACTTGCCGGATAATACGAATCATGGCTCGTTTGAACGGGTTAAATTGAAGTGTTCAAATGGCATGTTGAACCTAGTGACTAACAATCCTCTTCACCCAGAGCAACGAATTGAGCGCAACGGGTTGAGCTTTTTCGTCACATTTGTTCAGCCAATCACGAAAGATCTGATTGCATGGATTCTTAGCTGCGGCGAAAACGTTGAAGTGATTGAACCAAATTCGTTACGTGAGGAAATTGAAGGGCACGTGGTTCGGATGCACGCGCGCTACAATGGGAAAAGCTAAGGCCTATTGCCGTAATGCCGATCAGTTAAGAAATATTTTAGCGATCGGTTGACCGATCCGGCAGAACCTTCAAAATCCATAGTCAGAACTTCTGACTATGGATTTTTTTATGTTTTTAAGTCAAGCACTCGATCAACTTCAAGAATTCACTCCTGATGATTTCAGTAAATTACCCGATTTACTCGAACCTGAATTAATTGAACAATGCCTTGAGAATGCCGGCGTGACGACCGTTCGTAAACGTCGACTACCGATGGATTTCATGGTGTGGGCAGTCGTTGGAATGGCACTATTTCGGGATATGTCGATGCGTCAATTGGTCTCACATCTGGATCTAATGTTACCTGGCAACCGCCCTTATGTGGCGCCAAGCGCAGTGGTTCAGGCTCGCCAACGTTTAGGTTCTGACGTCATGAAGCGCATGTTCGAATTAACCAATGCACTGTGGTTCGAAAAGTTACCGACTTCTCATTGGCACAATCTATCGGTTTTAGCGGTTGATGGCACAGTCTGGCGTACCCCAGATACGCTAGAGAACAGTGTCGCTTATGGGCGTACCGCTAATCTCCATAAAGAATCGGATTACCCGCAGATTCGTATGGTTAACCAGATGGAAGTTAGCAGTCATTTAGTGACTGCTACTGCGTTTGGGAGTGTTGCAGAAGTGGGCGAAGTCGACTTGGCATCCCAGCTCATTGAGCAAACCCCAGATTATTCGCTTACCCTTTTTGATAAAGGATTCTATGCGCTTGGCCTGTTAGATAAATGGCATCGCACAGGCAAAGAGCGGCACTGGCTTATTCCACTGAAAAAAGGTGCACAGTATTCAGTTATCAAGTCCGTCAGTCGCACGGATAAGCTCGTGGAAATTCAATTATCGCCGCAAGCAAGAAAGAAGTGGGAAGGAGCTTCAGTGACAGTTACAGCTCGCTTGGTTAGTAAGAAAATAGGAAATAAAAACGTTGAGATTTTAACTTCAATGACAGACACCTTGCGTTATCCCGAAGGTGATATTGTTGATTTATATACTTATCGTTGGGAGATAGAGCAGGCTTACCGCGAGATGAAACAATACATGCTGAAAAACGAGCTAACACTACGCAGTAAACGTCCTGATTTGGTTGAACAAGAGCTTTGGGGAATGTTGATCGCATATAACCTATTGCGATATATGATGGCCCAAATGGCTTACAGCCTAAAACATGTCGAACCGAATCAAATAAGCTTTAAGCAGGCTTCACATTACTTGGTGGGGCAACTCCACATCCTAGTCAATATCTCGCCAGGGAAAATATCCAAAGTCATGGAGCAAATGCTGGAGATGGCCAGTGCCTTTGTACTTCCCGAGCGACGCGAGCGACATTATCCCCGAGCAATAAAAAAGCGACCACAACGTTATCCGATGTGGTCGCCTTCTAAAACTGCTCGCCGTTAGCTTAACTGACAAGCATTAAGGCCTATTGCCGAGGTTTTTTCTAATACGCTGACCTACCTGAATGCTGCTCCTTCAAGATTAAGCAAAAAAGCTTTTTTCTCGATGCCGCCGGCGT
>NCJS01000208.1 GCA_002279005.1 Idiomarina sp. 34-48-12
TCCGCAATTGAACGCGTAATAGCCTGACGAATCCACCATGTTGCATAAGTTGAGAACTTATAACCACGACGGTATTCGAACTTGTCGACGGCTTTCATCAAACCGATGTTACCTTCTTGAATTAAATCCAAGAACTGTAAACCACGGTTGGTGTATTTTTTCGCAATGGAGATAACCAAACGCAAGTTGGCTTCAACCATCTCTTTCTTCGCACGGCGAGCTTTCGCTTCACCAATCGACATGCGACGGTTGATATCTTTAACTTTCGCGATGGTTAAGCCAGTTTCCACTTCAACTTCTGCAAGTTTGTGGATACAACGCTCGAGTTCAACTTGAAGCGTTGATAATGATTCAGAATAGGCTTCACCATCGTCAATGGCTTTCGCCAACCACGCGGTGCTATTCTCGTTGCCCGCAAACAGCTTCATGAATGCGCGTTTCGGCATACCCGCCTGTTCAACACACATCTTCATGATCAAGCGTTCTTGCACACGCACACGGTGCATCATGTCGCGCATGTCTTTAACCAAGCGATCAAATTGCTTTGGTACCAGACGGAATTGCTTGAACAATTCGCTTAGCGCTTCAATTTCCTTGCGTGCCTTGGCATTGTCACGCCCGTGCTTGCTAATTGCTGCACGAGTTTTCTCATATTGATCACGAAGTTCAGCGAATTTCTGGCGCGCGAATTCAGGATCAATGCCGCTATCTGAGCTGTCATCATCACTGTCATCGTCGTCGTCATCAACGTCTTCATCTTCGTCTTCGAGCTGATCTTCGCTCAGTTCAGAACCGATGTGCGTTGCTGCGACAGGCGCTTCATCCACTTCATTCGGGTCAATAAAGCCAGAAATAATGTCGGTTAAACGCATTTCTTCCGCTTCGCATGAATCCCACTGATCCAACAAGAAATTGATCGCTTCAGGATATTCAGCAACGGAACATTGAACTTGGTTAATACCGTCTTCAATGCGTTTGGCGATGTCGATCTCGCCTTCGCGAGTTAACAATTCAACTGTGCCCATTTCACGCATGTACATGCGCACAGGGTCAGTGGTGCGACCCAACTCGCCATCCACGCTTGCTAATGCTTGCGCGGCGGCTTCAGCTGCGTCTTCATCAGCTGTGTCTTCGCTCATCATCAATTCATCGGCATCGGGTGCGTTTTCAAACACCTGAATACCCATGTCATTGATCATGCCGATGATGTCTTCGATTTGATCCGAATCAACGATCTCAGAAGGTAGGTGATCGTTCACTTCTGAAAAAGTGAGATAACCTTGCTCCTTACCTTTGGCAATAAGAAGCCTGAGCTGTGATTGACGACTCTGCTGCATACAGATCTACCACCTGTTATTAAATAGAAAAGTAACCGGTCTTAAAACTTACGGCGACTCAAATAGGTACGAATACGTACGCTATTTAGATGAGTGCGTGAGGTATAAAATTCAAGACCGGAAATTGTAGCAGATACTGTCGTTTTCAGCCAGAATTTAATCAGTTATTCTCAGGAATTCGTGTCAGCGCTAGCTCACCGGTACCAATTAAATTACCGTCAGCAAACACAATTGGGGTGCATTCGTTGCGTGTGGTGTTGCCATCAGCGTGAACACGTTGGGTGCGATAATACAGCACGCGATAGCGCACATTATCAACAGTCCACAAGTCAGAAAATTCTGGTGTCCCTAATTCATTTTGTACCGCATCGACGGTCATACCATTAGTGAACGACGCAATCGCGGTGCGGTTACGTTTCTCTTGTTTAGTCACACTGTCACTCGTGCTGTAATTTTCACCATCACCATTAACCGCAATCACACAGCCTTGCAAGCCTGCAGACAACATCACAAC
>NCJS01000209.1 GCA_002279005.1 Idiomarina sp. 34-48-12
GCTGGATGTTGATTAATTTGCATTTCTAATACGCCACGCGGCATGTTTACCGCTTGACGAATATGTCCTGCAGCAAACTCACCCGGTTCACGAACGTCAATGACACGTGCTCCTTCAGCAATTTTTTGCTGCAATTCATGAACATCAATTTCGGAAACATTTGAGCGTGCTTGGGCACATAATTCTTGTGAACTTAACATCAATAACTCCTATTTGGGTTCTACATCAGGCGATTTCACACGATTAGCAAGCGGTAATGCGTTCACTTGTGGTTTGGCTCGCTGTTTATTTCGAACGACAGTTAATGGGAACTCGCGTTTTCTTGCTACCACATAATACATTGCGCCAACTTGTGGAATGAACCGCGATACATGTTTCAATCCGAAATTGGCAGATGCTGTTTTCGGAATCAACATGGTCGGCGCGACATAACCACTGCCTACTATTTCAAAATTTAACAGAGACAGCCAATCATTAATACGTGCTTTGCTAAAATAACGTCCACTCCAAGGCGGTTTAGACATGTTCGACGGCCACAGACCAGTCATTGTCGCCGGACTCAATGGATTAAATCCAGCCAATATCAAATGACCATCGGCAATCAAACTGCGACTAAGCTCCCTTAATACTTGGTGGGGGTCTCGCTCAAATTCAAGTTGGCCAATCATCATGACCCCATCAAGCACACCTTCAGCAAATGGCCAATACTCAAAATCTGTTTGAATATCAGCTTCCCCCACGCTCGCCGCAGAAAACTGGTGACGGACGCGTAAGTCGGGCATTTCCATGCTTTTTGCTAAGTGACCAACGCGCACGAGATAATAGCCAAAGATCTTTGCGCAATGCGGTGCCAACGCATCTCTTAATTCCTCTTTTAACCATTCACCGTGGGGCAGTTGCGACCAACTCGTTGGCGCCGCTGTGGCACTTGCCCGACGTGCAGGCATTAACATCATTGCTTGCCCCCTTTATAATCTCGACCTATAAAGTGTTTATAGACATTTAACTTCTAGGTGATTTCATGCATGTAGCTGCTATTCCTGCCTTTGATGATAACTATATTTGGGCCATTCAGCCATACGCCGGTTCTGATGCGATTATCGTTGACCCAGGCGAGGCTGAACCGGTAAGGCAATGGCTAAAAGGCCATGATATAGGCATCATGGCGTTTTTTATCACCCACCATCACTGGGATCACACAAATGGGTTGATGGATTTGCTACGTGATTATCAGGTGCCTGTTTATGGACCTCGCGGTGGCCATATCCAAGGTATAACCATACCTCTTGGCCATCTCGAACGATTTTCTGTCGGCGGAGACGACCGCTCCTATACTGTTTTCACCACGCCGGGCCACACATTAGATCACATTTGCTTTTATACCCCGGGCCACGCTTTTGTCGGTGACACCTTATTTTCCGCCGGTTGTGGACGCATGTTTGAAGGAACTGCAGAACAGTTTCACAAATCTTTACAGTGCTTAGCTGAACTACCTGAGTCTACCAACGTCTATTGTGCTCATGAGTATACTGCGGCCAACTTAGAGTTTGCGCTAGCCGCAGAGCCTGAGAATCAGGACATACGCCAGTATAGTACTCAAGTTAAGGCACTTCGTGACCACGGTTTGAAAACCTTGCCCAGTACGATTGGCTTAGAAAAACAAATAAATCCATTTTTGCGGGCCGCGAATGCTAATGAATTCGCACGATTACGACAGTGGAAAGACCAGTTCTAATCCCGTAAACTGCCTGCAAATTAGAGTTTTGGAATGATGTACATGAAAAAATGGTTAGCGATAGCAATTTCCTCTAGCTTACTTAGCGGTTGTTC
>NCJS01000210.1 GCA_002279005.1 Idiomarina sp. 34-48-12
AGACATTATATAGATCCAAGTTACCCGTTAAATTTTGCCGCGTATTTTATCAGCATTAGGAATTTCTTTCCTGATCAATTTCAGCTTTTAGACGCATGATCAGTTTATTTGCAATCGTTCCCTCTTGTGGTATTCGCGGCAATTTATTGATGTCATACCAACCACCATCTTCCAATTCAAACGGGTCAATACGAATATCGCCACTCTCCCATTCGGCAATGAACCCCATCATGAGTGAGTTTGGAAACGGCCACGACTGGCTAGCAACATAGCGTGGGTTTTTAATACGCACACCAGCTTCCTCCATCACTTCGCGCACAAGAGTTTGCTCAAGTGGCTCACCCGCTTCAACAAAGCCAGCTAACACCGAATACAAGCCTTCAGGATGGCGCTTGCCACGAGCCAACAAAATTTGATTCTCTTTACGAATAGCAACAATGATACACGGCGAAATTCGCGGATAGCAGCGATGCTGACAACTATGACAGTGCATCGCTATTTCCCAATCAACCGCCTGCATGCGTGCTCCACAACGTCCGCAAAAACGATGCGTCGCCAAAAAATCAGCAATTTGTTTCGCCCGTGCTGCCATGGCGAATAACTCGTCATCAGAGCCGATAATTAATTCTTTAACGCTTAAAAACTCGCCCACGGCTGTAAAATTAGTGTCACCGAAATCCGCAATTACCAAATAGCAATGTCGTTCCCGTAATTCACCAATAAACATGGTTTTATATTCATTTAAATCGGGAAACGGTAAATCTTCGAGAAGCCCATGAGGTATCTGTTTGGCTTCGGTCATGAGCAGCTCACCACCGGAGATCACAAACCACCATACAGGTTCGTCTTGCGCTGGGCGTTGGTATGGTTTCGTCATGTAAAATAACCTGAAAGTCAGCGAAAATAGTTGACGCTAGCTTAGCATCATCAGTAGATTGGTGGCTATCAATCAAACGGAGAAACACATGTTAAAGCGTAACGAGCAGGCCAAGCAACGTTGGGGAGGCGCCCATGCTGCGGTGGATACCTGGTTACAAGAACGGCAAGCCATGCTTATCGAATACTTCAAACTGGCTGGGTTACCTCCTTATGAGCGCGAAGCGCAGGCGCTTCCAGCGACGCAAAATATTACGCATTTCTGCGAACTTCTTATGGACTACATTTCGGCGGGGCACTTCGAAGTATTCGACACCATCATTCGCAACAGTCAAAAAGCACCGGAATCAACTCGCGAGCTTGTTGATGAGCTATTCCCGTTGATCGGTGATACAACTGAAATTGCACTCGACTTTAATGACAATTATGGCGATGTGACGCCGGAATCAGAGCTAAATGGATTTGATCGTGATTTATCTAACTTGGGCGAGGCACTTGAGTTACGAATGGAGTTTGAAGACCGGTTATTAAATACGCTAGAGCAGCATCAGCTACTCTAGCGCTATGTTAGCGAAGCAAATTTTATTGCTTCGCGTCAATTTCTACATCAGCTTCTTCTTCAGTCGCTTCTGGGTCAACAATGTTGAGCAGTTCAACTTCAAAGATTAGGGTCGAGTTTGGTGGAATCTGGCCATTACCAGCACCACGCTCACCGTAAGCAAGATCTGAAGGAATAACAAAACGATACTTATCACCAACGCTCATTAGCTGAACGCCCTCAGTCCAACCAGCAATTACACGATTCAATGGCAATACCAATGGCTCACCACGATCTACTGAACTATCGAATACTTCGCCGTTTACTAAGGTGCCGTGATAATGCACTTCAACTAAATCAGTTGCTGCCGGCTGTGCGCCACCTTCAGGGCCTTCCTGCAAAACTTCATACTGTA
>NCJS01000211.1 GCA_002279005.1 Idiomarina sp. 34-48-12
GGCTTTAATTTCTTCGCGTATTCGCTCAAATATCAGCACGTTCGCATCAACCGCCATACCAACGGTTAAAACAATACCGGCCATACCTGGCAGCGTTAACGTGGCGCCTGGAATCATCGACATAACGCCAATGATGAGCACCAAGTTCGCTGTTAACGCAAGGTTTGCGACCATACCAAACTTCTTGTAGTAAACAACCATAAACGCCACTACAAGGACAAAGCCCCAAATGATCGCTTGCGTACCAAGCGCGATATTTTCTTTACCGAGACTAGGACCAAGCGTACGTTCTTCAACGATTTGAATTGGAGCAATCAATGCACCAGCTCGAAGCAATAACGCCAAGTTTTGAGCTTCTTGTTGAGAGCTAATACCGGTGATGCGGAAGTTACTACCCAAACGAGCTTGAATGGTTGCTACGTTGATCACTTCAGCATGACGTTCAAAAACAATGCGATCATTCTCGTCACGTTCACCGGTGGCCTTAAACTCGATAAACAAGGTCGCCATTGGTTTACCGACGTTATCACGTGTGGCTAATGACATTTTGTCACCGCCAGCACCATCTAACGAAATGCTCACTTGCGGACGCTGGTTTTCATCAAAACCCGAAGTCGCATTGACAATATGGTCACCAGTAAGAATCACATCTTCACGCAACAGCGTATTACCACCGTTACGATTTGGAAATAATTCTGAGCCAAATGGCACGCGCCCCATTTCCGCATCGCGAAGACTGTTTTCGTCGTCAACAAAGCGAAATTCTAGAGTTGCTGTTGCTCCCAAAATTTCTTTTGCACGCGCGGTATCTTGAACACCCGGTAACTGAACGACAATATGCTCAGCGCCTTGACGCTGAACCACTGGCTCGGCGACACCTAGCTCGTTTACACGATTACGCAAAATAGTAACGTTCTGTGAGATAGCGTAATCTTGCGTTTCTTTTAGCTTCGCTTCCGTCATGCGCAAGCGTAGTGTTTGCGTCGCTTCTTCTTCAATTAGCGTATAACCAGGATAACGGTTATCTAAGTATTGCTCTGCAGCAGCGTAATCTTCTGCAGTACGAAGTTCGACTACCACATCAGAATCTTGACGGCGAATACTGGTTGAACGAATCCGCTCTTCACGCAGTTCCGAGCGCACGGTATCACGCATTTGGTCTTGAATCTTACGCACCGCTTCTTGCATATCCACTTCCATTAAGAAGTGAACACCACCGCGCAAATCGAGACCAAGTTTCATTGGTGTCGCACCAATACTTGCGAGCCAATCTGGTGTTGCCGGCGCTAAATTCAGCGCCACAATGTAATCGGTACCGAGTTCACGCAGCAACGCATCGCGGGCTTGCAACTGTTCAACATCGGAATTTACCCGCACCAATATCTGGTCGTTTTCGAGCGTGACACCTTTAGGAGCAATATCTATCTCTTCAAGTGTTTGCTCAACACGACCTAGCGTATCAGTATTGACTGTCGCGTTGCGGCTGGCTGAGATTTGTACAGCATAATCTTCACCATAAATGTTCGGCAGCGCATACAAGGCAGCGATCGCCAAAATGGCGATAACCATCAAGTTTTTCCAGAGCGGAAACTTATTTAACACGTTAAATCCTTATCTCTTCTTACAGAGACTTCATCGTACCTTTAGGCAGTACTGCAGTAACCGCTGATTTCTGAACAGTTACTTCCATACCTTCAGCAACGGTAATCACCATAAAATCTTTATCTTCTGAAATTTTGCTGATGCGACCAACAAAACCGCCGCTCATCAATACTTCGTCACCTTTGGTGATGCTTGATACAAGCTCTTTGTGCGCT
>NCJS01000003.1 GCA_002279005.1 Idiomarina sp. 34-48-12
AGAATTAACTAACTACGGATTCTGATCCATTGGGAGGATCGGTCAACCGATCGCTAAAATATTTCTTAACTGATCGGCATTAACCCAGTGGGTGCTCTTGAATCTAGTCGTGACTTTTGTTTTTCTTCTCACGACGTTTTTCTTTTAGTGTTTTTTGTGGCTTCTTTTTCGCCTTTTCTTTACTCATTGCTCGCTCCTTTACGATTGAGTGCCATTAATCGCCAGCGACTCTCGCTAGCCCCTGAAACAACCGAAAACTCTGCGCCTAACGGCAATGCAAGTAGTGCCAACCCAACCGGGGACAAGCATGAAACAAGGCCCTGATGTGGGTTGGCACGACTTGGCTCGACAAGCTGGAAAGTGAAGACATCGCCCACACACCCGTGCGTTAGAATCTGTCGTATCGTGACTTCCGATCCGATTTCGACACATGGATGAATACGTGATTGTGGCTGCTGTATACGCTCTAAACGTTGCAACAAATCAGAGAGCAATAACGGGTGTTGTAACACTCGGCGTTGCTGACACTGAAAGAGGTAATGATTAAAACACGAGGT
Source organism: Idiomarina sp. 34-48-12 (assembly GCA_002279005.1). Lineage (GTDB taxonomy): Bacteria > Pseudomonadota > Gammaproteobacteria > Enterobacterales > Alteromonadaceae > Pseudidiomarina. The sequence goes on from NCJS01000003.1 coordinate 558, forward strand.
TGAACTGCAATAGTTCATTACACGCGCAAGCACGGCATTTTCTCCTACCGAACTGAAACACGAAAAATTGAATTTTGGGAATAATTACTGGTGCCGATTGCTAAGATGCAATCGGCTTAGACTGGAAAGGTAAGTGCAGTACTTTGAATTGAAAAATCAGCTTTAAACATGGCTTCCTCACTATGCGGAGCAGACCATAGCCCGTTCCGTTCAGAAAGGCAAGCCACTAAATGACATCGGGGTGCGGTAGCACAAAATAGAATACTGAGAAGAAGTGAAGTACGCTGCCGGCGAGCACGAATAGGTGCCAAATAGCATGGTGAAAACGCAGCGATTTCCACACGTAGAAAATGACGCCGAAGGTGTAAGCAAGGCCTCCAGCTAGTAATAGCCACAAACCACCTGCATCAACGGTTTCTAACATTGGCTTGATCATAATCAACGCCATCCAGCCCATACCGAGGTACAGACTTAAAGAGAGCCACTTTTTGCGCTCTTTCACGGCAACTTCCATGATGACGCCAATCAGCGCAATACTCCATACCACAGCCAATAACGTCCAACCCCATGCGCCGCGCAAATTCACCAGTGCAAACGGGGTATAGGTACCGGCAATCAGCACGTAAATAGCCGCGTGATCCATCTGTTGGAAGAAGGCTTTTACACGAGGCCACGGAAACGCATGGTAGAGCGTTGATGCAAGATAGAGTAAAATTAAGCTCGCGCCATAAATACTGGCACTCACAATATGAAAGGTATCGCCGTACGAAACCGCCCATATCAACATAAATACCAAACCGACAATGGCGGCAATGGCACCAACGCCATGGGTTAGCGCATGCGCGACTTCTTCGGCCACACTGTAGGGTTTATGTTTGCTCACTGCTTCTACCTTGTCGTTAATTTATTCGCCACGTTCAGGGGTATAGTGACCTTTACTGATGTTTTCAATGGCCTTCATAAAGTTTTCGAACTGGCGCTCATTTTCATAATCCAGATGGTACTTGTTGTGGAACTCGAGGCGCATGTTCACCCCCTGACCTTCCAAGAACACAGTGTACCCATCGAAATCAGTGTAAGCCGTTATACCTTCTAAGGTTTTTCGCCCTTCGTCATCTGGCTTGCCATATTCAATAATGGTTTCAAACGCGTCTAATACGAGGCGTTGGTCAATATCATTTTTCATGGTCGACCTCCAACAAAATTAAGTGTCTTGAACAGCATAGCATCGTTTTATGACCAGTTTATTGATCTTTTTACATACATACATGCATGTTTGATTAAATTCGCTTATAATGTCACCACTACTACGTATAGAGGTGAGATGTGGTTCGTCGTACCAAAGAAGATGCATTAACAACTCGGGCTGAATTACTGGATGCCGCTGAACGCTTATTTAGCGAAAAAGGCGTTTCAAGTACTTCAATGAACCAGGTGGCTGAAGCTGCTGGGGTGACTCGGGGGGCTATTTATCACCATTTCCAGAACAAACTGGATTTGATTGATGCCTTGATGGAACGAGTGCGTCTGCCGGTTGACGAAATGCGTGATGAATTGGCACAAACCTACCAAGGTGACCCAGTGTCATTGTTGCGCGCGCGTTGCTTCCACATTATCGGTCAAGTGCAAGATGATCCGCACACGCAAGCCCTCGTAAATATTCTGCTGCACAAATGCGAATATGTTGAGGATGCCTTACCTATTCATTTGCGTCATCTTGGTGGTCGCAATGCCTGTATCACTGAGTGTGTGTTGCTGGCTGACAAAGCCAAAGAGCAAGGCTTGATTGACGAGAAATATGACTCGAAAGCTGCTGTGGTGGGCTTATTTAGTCTGGTAGATGGGTTGATGTATAACTGGCTGCTGGATAAAACTTACTTTGATTTATCGCAAACAGCCAGCCAAGCTATTGATACTTATCTTGCCGGCTTAAAACCGCGCGGCGCATAAGCTTCAGCTGTTAATCACCCTGCTTTAAAAAGCCTTTTATTTGTTCAGCGTCGAAGTTGGCGATGGTCTCATCGCTCGCTTGCGGACAACTTAAAAACATTGGGGCCACATAGCTTTTAATTGCCGCCATCACCACCATCAAATGCGTCATTGCTCGCATTGAGCCAATACGGCCAGGCGATGCACCCGCCAATAACACGTTCTTACCCACCCAAGGGTTTTGTTCAAGTCGCGTTGTCCAATCAATCGCATTCTTCAAAAGCGGTGGCACAGAGCTGTTGTACTCTGGCGTGACGATAACAATTTTAGTGGCGTCAGAAATTGCGGTAGCTAACTTTTGAATATTTGATGGCACACCGTTTTCATCTTCGTAATCGCCGTTATAAATTGGCGCATCTAATTCAGCCGCTGGATACACGTAGCAAGCGCGTCCATCTTGTTCTGCCACTTCGGCAATACGCTTCTGCAATTTACCGTTGAGTGATTCTTTACGGCTGCTCCCAGCTAGAATCAATAAACTCATTACGAGCCCTCCTGCATGGCTTCAATAAAGGCATTCGATTCTTGAATGGCGGTTTCCATTTCACGAATCAGAACATCAACGTCGGTACGCAGGCTACGGTATTCACCGCGAATGGCATCAACGGCTTTGGCGTTCAGGTTATGCTTTAAATACAGCACGTTATCTTGAAGCTTCTCGAGTACCGGCTCCATGGTGTCGGCGGCGCGCTCCATGCTTTGTAACAAGCTCGTATAGCGACGCTCAGTTTCACGAAGTGACCGCTCACTTTCACGGCGCATCGAATCATTGCTGTACATACCAAGCTCTTCTTGCCATTCATCAAAGAGTGCTTGGGCGACATCATCGATGGCTTCAATGCGATCATAAACACGCTCAGCAGCCGCTTTACTACTCTCATAATCGTCGTTTAAAGCGTTGTAGCGCGCTTCTAATTCGCCACCGTCAAACTGCAATAACTCATCGAGGCGTTGTAGCGCTGACTTAAACTCTTCTTGCGCATCCGTCTGGGCATCGCGCGCGTCATCAACGCGGTCAACCAAAATGTCACGTTTATGGATGCCGACTTTTTCCATGGCACCGTAATACGCACTTTGGCAACCTGCCAAAACCACAACGACGAATACAATACCTATCCAATTCATCAAATAACGCATAACCACTCCTTAGTTGGCTGTTGTGCCGTCAGTATAGCTTAATACGGTAATGGCGAGCCATCCCAATGCCAAAAACTACCTGAATCTTCAGCAGTTAATTGATTAATAACATGAGCAATACGCTCAGCCGATTGCGCTGGTGTGTACAGTTTGTCGGCCGGTAAACGTTGCTGAAATGGCTCTGATAGTGCGGTATCGGTGGTGCCCGGATGAATTGTGGCCAAGCAGAGCTGTTTATGCGTACGCTTGAGTTCAACCGACGCTGTTTTGAGTAACATGTTCAGCGCTGCCTTGCTGGCGCGATAGCTATACCAACCGCCTAAATAATTGTCAGTAATACTTCCAACTTTAGCACTCAGCTGCGCCCAAACACATGGGTTCTTTTTTGGTAACAGAGGTAATAACTGTTGCAGTAGAAGTATTGGTAATACCGCATTCACATAATAGGTTTGTTGCAACTGATGCCAGTTTAAATCAGCAATACGCTTTTCTGGCATAAAGTCATCGGTATGCAAAATACCTAAGGTGCTAATCACAATATCCGGCTGCGTGATTTGTGCAACGACACGCTGCAGGCTCGCTTCGGTGTAATCGGTTACTTGTAACCACTGGCCCGGTAATTTCGGCACCAGCTGACGGCTTAGCGCTTGCACACTCGCACCTTGTTCGTGGTAATACTGCACCAGCGCTTGACCAATACCACCACCAGCACCAATAATTAATACCTGCATAAAATTCACTCCTCACGAACCCAACAATCTGTGGCTGTAATTGGCGATTAGCCAAGAACAAGGTATGTTATTTACGTGACCAGCACGGTTTGGGATTATAGTGATGCCAAAAGTTGCAGCCGAAGCGAATGCATAAGAGAGCAGAATGACCAAAACAACACCTGAACAAACCGCATTAGAACAGTGGCAAGAACGTGGCCGCAAGGCATGGCGATTCTTGAAATATTTTGGCAAGCGCTGTCTTGATGATCGCGTGACCATTGTTGCTGGCCATTTAACCTTTGTCAGCATGCTCGCTTTAGTGCCATTGCTGGTGGTGATGTTCTCAGTGTTCTCAGCATTTCCGATGTTTGAGCAACTCAAAGAAGAGCTCGAAAAATTATTATTTGCGAATTTGTTGCCAACATCCGGCGAAGTGATCAGCGAGTATTTGAATCAGTTTGTAACCAATGTGTCGAAAATGACGACGGTTGGGGTGATCTTCGTTATCGTGGTGGCCGTGAATTTGATAAGCACTATTGATGGCACCATGAACCGCATTTGGCGTAATCACAAACGCCGCCGCATGGTCGTTGCTCTGGCGGTGTATTGGATGATCTTGACTCTTGGTCCTATCTTGATGGGTTCGGGTATGGCTGTCACCTCGTATTTGATTTCACTTACGGTAGCGGCTGAAGTTTATGTGTCAGGGGTACGCACCACCTTGCTAAGCATTGTGCCGATTCTGACGTCGTTAGTGGCGTTTATGCTGTTGTACATCATGATGCCAAACCGTATAGTGCGCGCCCGACATGCATTTTGGGGCGCCTTGCTGGCAGCCATTTTGTTTGAACTCAGTAAAAGTGGCTTTGCTGCGTACATTACCGCGTTTCCAAGTTACCAAGCTATTTACGGTGCGTTGGCAGCCATTCCGATACTGCTGCTGTGGATATTTGTGTCGTGGAATATTGTGTTGGTGGGCGCAGAGCTCACCGCCAGCATTGAAGAATTTTTCCAACCACCAAAAACTGAATCAGACGTCACCACTGAAGGAACGGAATGAAAGCATTAATTCAACGCGTGAGCGAGGCTTCGGTCACCGTAGCCGGCAAACGTATTGGCGCTATAGGCCAGGGCTTGCTCGTGTTATTAGGTATCGATAAAACCGACACCCTTGATGATGTCACCAAGCTCGCAGCCAAAGTGGCTGGTTATCGCGTATTTGCCGATGCTGACGATAAAATGAATTTGAGTGTGCAAGATATTCAAGGCGGTGTGCTGGTGGTTTCGCAATTTACCTTAGCCGCGGATACCCAGTCAGGACGACGCCCAAGCTTCTCGTCAGCAGCACCACCGAGCGAGGCTGAACCACTGTATTTAGCGTTTGTGGGTGCTCTTAATAAGCTTGGTATTCAAACGGCGACAGGTGAATTTGGTGCCGATATGAAAGTGGCGTTGGTCAACGATGGACCCGTCACCTTCATGCTGCATTCCAACAACAAGGGTTAACTATGTACCGTGTTATCGCTCCGGAAACACCGGAACAATTTGCCACGTATTACGACTTGCGCTGGCGCGTATTGCGCGAACCGTTTCAACGACCGCGCGGGTCAGAACAAGACGAATATGATCAAGTGGGTTATCACCGCATGGTGGTGAACAGCGCGGGTCAAGCTGTGGCGGTTGGACGCCTGCATTTTAATAGCCCCGACGAAGGGCAAATTCGTTTTATGGCATCAGCGCCAGAGCATCGCGGCGAAGGTCATGGTGTTGCCATTGTTTATGAGCTTGAGAAGGTTGCTCGTGCTGAAGGCGCCAAACATATTGTGATTAACTCTCGCGATAATACTTTAGGTTTCTACATTAAGTGTGGTTACGAGGTGGTGGAAGAAGGCGATACGGTCAAGAACCCGCAGGCAGAGCACCAACTACGTAAAACGCTGACTGAGTTTAACCGAATTATTTACCGCCCTGATTGGTGCCAAGAACTCGAGACTACTTGGCACAGCGAAATCCCGATTTCGGAAACTATGGGAATTCGTATTACCCAATATACCGGCCGTGAGTTTGAAACCACAGCAACCTTGTCACGCAATATTAATGTGCATGGCACCATGTTTGCCGGCAGTATTTATTCGTTGGCAACCTTGACGTGCTGGGGGTTGTTGCATTTACAATTGCGCGAACGACAGCTGCACGGCGCAGTGGTGTTAGCGGATGGCCAAATTCACTACCACAAGCCAGTTAGCCGAGAGCCACGTGCCATTGCACGGTTATCAGCAATGACTGGTGATTTATCGGCGTTGACGCTTGGTAAAAATGCACGGGCTACATTAAAGTCGCAGGTATTTGATGGCGATAAACCCGTCGCTGAATTTACGGGTCAGTTTGTCGTGCTAGCTAATAACGAAAAATAAGAAGGACGTTAACATGAGTGATAATTTATCCGCCCAGCAGTTGTTACGTATTCGGAGTAAACTTGAAGCCGTGGTGAATGAGCAACCAGGCACGCGTCAAGCGCTAAGCGCTGATGCAGCGTTGCAACGCATGCGCAGCGGTGAATATGGTTATTGTGTTGAGTGTGGCGAGGAAATTTCGGCGGCACGTTTAGCAGCAAAGCCTGACGTCGCTTTGTGTGTCGACTGCCAGGCTCTAAAAGACGAAGAAGAGGACGCTTAAGCGTCCTCAAGTACTGCCCCTTCCTGCACTAAGTTGTGCAATTTACCTTGTTCAATTAACGCCGCAATTGCAGCAATATCTGGCGCAAAATAACGGTCTTGATCATAAAAGCTCACTTGCGCACGTACCCGTGCGTGGGCTTCTTCTACTGCCGCTGCAGCTTTGAGCGGACGACGGAAATCTAAACCTTGCGCCGCTTCTAGTAACTCAATAGCCACAATGTCACGAATATTGCGCGCAATATCAGTTAATCGACGAGCTGCAAATGTCGCCATGGATACGTGATCTTCTTGGTTGGCTGAGGTTGGCAAACTATCAACGGATGCTGGGTGAGCAAGCGTCTTATTTTCTGAAGCCAATGCGGCAGCGGTTACCTGTGCCAGCATGAAGCCAGAGTTTACCCCGCCGTCGTTCACCAAGAATGGCGGTAAGTTACTCAGGTGGTGATCAATCAACAAGGCGCTACGACGCTCAGACAGCGCACCAATTTCGCTCGCCGCAATCGCAAGAATATCCGCCGCCATAGCAACCGGCTCGGCGTGGAAGTTACCGCCGGAAATAATGTCGCCGTTGTCACTAAATACCAGCGGGTTATCGGTAACACCATTGGCTTCACGCACCAAAATTTGGCTAGCGTGTTGCAACTGATCAAACACCGCGCCCATCACTTGTGGCTGGCAACGCAGTGAGTACGGGTCTTGTACTTTCTCGCAATCAACATGCGATGCCGCAATTTCAGAGTTATCGCCCAATAATTGACGGAAGCTTTGCGCCACAGCAATCTGCCCCGGTTGCCCACGTACTGCGTGAATGCGTGCATCAAACGGTGAGCGTGACCCCATCGCAGCCTCTACTGCCATTGCACCAGTAACCAGTGCCGCATTGAACACGCGTTCAATTTGGAACAAGCCATGTAAGGCTAAAGCGGTTGACGCTTGGGTACCGTTTAACAGTGCTAGGCCTTCTTTCGGTGCGAGTGCACTGAGTGGCTTCAGGCCGGCTTTCGCCATCCCTTCAACCGCTGGATAAATTTTACCTTCGACGCGCACTTGGCCTTCACCAAGTAGCGGTAACACAAGATGGGCCAATGGCGCTAAATCACCCGACGCGCCAACGGAGCCTTTGCTTGGCACACATGGGTAGACTTGGTTGTTGAGCAAATCAATCAACGCATCAATCACCTCACGGCGTACACCTGAGAAGCCACGGCTGAGTGAGTTGATTTTTAGCAACAGCATCAAGCGCACCACAGTGTCATCCATGAGCTCTTGTGTGCCTGCTGCATGCGACAACACAATGCGACGCTGCAAATCTTGCAGTTTTTCTGGTGGAATACGGGTGTTGGCCAATAAACCGAATCCAGTATTAATACCATAAACCACTTTGCCTTTGGCAAGCACGTCAGCAACAGTCTGATGCGAGCGCGCAATCACGGCGTCAGCGTCAGCATGCAATGCCAATTGCTGCGGCTGCTGCCACCAATGGCGTAGCTGTGAAAGGCTTAAGCTGCCAGGTTGCAATTCAAATACATCACTCATTTAGTTGCCCTCCAGCATTGGTAAATCTAGTCCTTGGTCACGTGCACAATCTTTGGCAATGTCGTAGCCAGCATCAGCATGGCGCATCACGCCCGTACCCGGATCGTTCCACAGCACACGGCTTAAGCGCCGATCAGCCGCGTCGGTACCATCGGCAACAATCACCACACCTGAGTGTTGTGAGTAACCCATACCCACGCCACCGCCATGGTGCAAGCTCACCCATGTAGCGCCACCAGCGGTGTTTAGTAAGGCGTTCAATAAAGGCCAATCGGAAACCGCATCTGAGCCATCAAGCATGCTCTCAGTTTCGCGATTCGGGCTAGCTACTGAGCCTGAATCGAGGTGGTCACGACCAATAACAATCGGCGCTTTCAGTTCACCATTTTTCACCATCTCGTTGAAAGCACGAGCGATACGCGCGCGATCTTTCAGGCCAATCCAGCAAATACGTGCTGGCAAACCTTGGAAACTAATACGCTCGCGCGCCATGTCTAACCAGTTGTGCAGGTGTGGGTCGTCTGGAATCAGTTCTTTTACCTTGGCATCGGTTTTATAGATATCTTCCGGGTCGCCTGACAATGCCACCCAGCGGAATGGGCCAATGCCTTGGCAGAACAACGGACGAATATACGCTGGCACGAAACCTGGGAAATCAAAGGCGTTATCAACGCCGACATCTTTCGCCATTTGGCGGATGTTGTTGCCGTAATCTAGCGTCGCCGCGCCACGCTCTTGCAGCGTTAACATCGCGCGCACTTGCACGGCCATCGATTTTTTCGCAGCGGTAACTGTGCCGGTTGGATCACTTTCTTGGCGCTCAAGATATTGCTCGAGCGTCCAGCCTTGCGGTAAATAGCCGTGCAGTGGATCATGTGCAGACGTTTGGTCGGTGACCACATCTGGCGTGATATTGCGCTCGACTAATTCGGCATAGATATCCGCAGCATTTCCGAGCAAGCCGACAGAAATCGCACGGCCTTCTTGGCGTGCTTGCTCAAGTAATTCGAGCGCGTCGTCAAGTGAGGTCGCTTTATGGTCAAGGTAACGAGTGCGTAAACGGAAATCGATACGCGTTTCGTCTACATCCACTGCCAACATGCAATAACCCGCCATGGTTGCCGCTAGTGGCTGAGCGCCGCCCATACCACCGAGGCCACCAGTAAGAATCCAACGGCCTTGGGTATTCCCCTCAAAATGTTGACGTGCCACGGATACGAAGGTTTCGTAAGTGCCCTGCACAATGCCTTGCGAGCCAATATAAATCCATGACCCCGCGGTCATTTGGCCGTACATCATCAAGCCTTTTTTATCGAGCTCGTTAAAGTGTTCCCAATTGGCCCACTCGGGTACTAAGTTTGAGTTCGCAATTAATACCCGCGGTGCATCTTCATGGGTTGGGAACACGCCAACTGGCTTGCCCGATTGCACCAGCAATGTTTCGGTTGGCTTCAACCGCTCGAGTACTTCAACAATTTTATCGAATGCTTCCCAACTACGTGCCGCTCGGCCAATACCGCCATACACCACCAATGCTTGTGGGTGCTCTGCTACCTCGTCATCGAGGTTGTTCATTAACATGCGTTTGGCAGCTTCAATCTGCCAGTTTGCCGTGGTTAGCTCTGAACCACGGTCAGCGCGAATCTTTCGGCTTTTATCTAAACGGGTAAAACTCATCTGTTTATCCTTTCTCTGTACTTGCGTTTAAGCTTTAAACGTTAAATGGCCACCCAACACAAAACGTGATCCTGGGTGCGTCAAGACCGCATAAGTCACCACACCGGTATCGCTCCAGGTGCGACGTACAATGCGTAAACACGGCTCTGGCTTACTCAATTCAAGCCATTCGCAAACGTGGGCGTTTGGTGTCACTGCCTCAATTTGGTGGCTCGCTTCGGTAAGCGGTGCAACAGCACTTAAGTATTCGTGTGGGGTAATTTGACGAAAATCTTGCTTCAAATAATCTTTCGCTACGACAGGATTCACATAGCGCTCTTCAACCTGCGCCGGTAAGCCGTTCTCTAAATGGGTAATGACAGAAAAAAAGACCGGTGTTTCAGGTTCAACTTGTAGCTGTTCGGCTACTTGTAGGCTCGCTGGTACTTGTTTGAGTAAATGTACATGCGCTTCGTAATCGTGCTGGCGGGCGCGAATTTCATCGGCAATGTTACGAATCGCCATAAACGATGTCTGCGATTTCAGTGGTGCAACATAGGTACCGGAACCTTTCGAGCGAATCACCAAACCTTCGTCGGCAAGCTCTTGCAACGCCCGACGTGCGGTCATACGACTGACTTTGAATTGGGTCGCGAGTGCATTTTCGGAACTTACAGGGTGATTTTCAGGCCATTCGCCCGAGGCAATCTTGCTGTAAATATGCTGTTTGATTTTGGAAAATTTCACGAACGTTCTACCTATGTGGCTACCGCCTCGGCTACCTTTAACAGTAACCATAATGAAATCATTCAGACTAATGTTAGAGTGTGATAGAGTGTAATCATATTTAATTGTATATACAAGTTGTCGGCGGGAGATTTTTTATGACAGCAGCAATGCAGCGCCTCGAAAACGTTCGGCTTGCCACCATGACTGGCGAGGGCTACGGCCTGATTAATGATGGTGTAATTATCTTTGATCATGAACAAATTCACTTCGCAGGTGAACGTAGCGATGCACCAATGGTTGCCGCCGAAACCATCAACGGAAACGGTGGCTTGGTGACACCTGGGCTCATCGACTGCCACACTCATTTGGTGTGGGCTGGTTCACGTGCCGATGAATTTGCGAAACGCTTGCATGGTGTGAGCTATGCGGAGATTGCAGCACAAGGTGGCGGTATTGCGGCAACGGTACGGGCAACGCGCGCCGCCTCAGAAGAAGATTTAGTAAGGGTTACTACGCCGCGGCTTGAAGCGTTACTGCGCGAGGGCGTAACGACGGTTGAAATCAAATCGGGCTATGGCTTGAGCCTTGCAGACGAGCGCAAACAACTGCGCGCAGCCCGCAAATTGGCTGAATTATTGCCGGTATCCGTTCAAACAACCTTATTAGCGGCACACGCGGTGCCACCTGAGTACAAAGACCAAGTTGATGCCTATATTGATTTGGTGGTTGAATCGATTATTCCAGCCCTTGCGGCTGAGGGTTTAGCCGATGCCGTGGATGCCTTTTGTGAATCGGTTGGTTTTACCCCAGCGCAAACCGAGCGAGTCTTTCAAGCCGCTCAAGCTGCTGGTTTGCCAGTAAAATTGCACGCTGAGCAATTAAGTAATCAACACGGCAGTGCGCTGGCGGCGCGCTTCCAAGCATTGTCGTGTGACCATCTTGAATACTTAGATGAAGCCGGTGTTCAAGCGATGGCGAATGCCGGTACGGTTGCGGTGTTGCTACCTGGTGCGTTTTATTTTCTACGAGAGACCAAGCAACCGCCATTGCAACTGCTACGCGATTACAACGTGCCAATTGCGGTATCGACTGACGCCAACCCCGGCACATCGCCGATTTTGAGTGTTCAGCTGATGTTACAAATGGCTGCGACATTATTTCGCATGACGCCAGAAGAGTGTCTACGTGGGGTGACTGTGAATGCGGCTAAGGCTTTAGGTTTGAGTGATCGCGGACAACTGGTGGCAGGCATGCGTGCCGATTTGTGCTTATGGAATGTGGATGACCCAGCGGCGCTCACGTATCAGTTTGGTACCAACCCATTAAGCGCTTGCTGGTTTCAAGGTTCGCGTCGTTGAAAACCGTGCAGGTAAGCAAGCACCAACTCACTGAGTAGCTGTGCACAGGCCATATCGCCAGCTTCGCGCCCAGCAGGGTGCAAGCTTGGTGCTGCTTCAGCTAAATGCAGGTAGCGTGTGCGCGGTAAGCTTGCCAAGGTCTCAACGAGGCTGTAACCATGCGCCACACTCAACCCATTGAAATTAATGGCACTTGCCGGCACGCCTTGCAGTGCATCCACGTCAATCTCAATGCCAAGCGGCACATGCCAAGCTTCTGCTTGTGCAGCAATGGCACTGAGCTCGGTTGACCAATCGTGGGTATATAATTCGTGGATACTGCGGTACGTAAACTCGGCATCAGCGAGTTGTTTCAAACTCTCCGCGTTATTCTTGCCTTCATGTAGCCCAACCACATGATAGTGCTTCAGTGCACCTTCCATATAGGCATAGCTAAAGCCATTACCACTGTGACGGCCTTCACGCGCACGAAAGTCGGCATGAGGGTCAAGGTTCACCGCACCAACACTTTCGTTTGAGGCTTGCTGCAACGAGGTAAGTAATGGGTAGGCGTTGTTGTGGCCACCACCAATCAATATCACGTCAAAGCCAGCTTCAAATAATGGCACCACAACTTGCTGAACACGTTGATCAAGGCGTTCGCAAAGCTCTCGTAATTGGGCTAATTCGCCAGCATCAGTATTGCGTAAAGCGTCAGCTTGTTGTTGCAGATCGTCGCATTGAACTTGCCCAACAATGAGCAGCTCATGGTCCGCAATCATTGGGTTCGATTGCAATGCCAGTAACCCTTTCAACGCGGCTGCAAACGCGTGTTCCGAACCACCACGACCTAAATTAGCGCGCGGGCCAATCGATTCAGGAACACCAACGATGGCAATACGTTGGCCGCGCTCCCATGCTTGTTGCAGAGCATGATGATAGGTATCAATGGCATCAATTTCAGGTAAGCAGTGGACGGTTTGTCCGAGGCGGATTTCGCCGCTACGTGGGGTAAACCACGCAGCGGGATCAATCGATGTTAAAAACATAGTGGTTGATTCAACTTACTCGATATCAAGTGGTTCTGGTGAAATGATGATGCCCGTACTATCGGCGTACAGATGATCTTCTGGTAAGAAAGTGACACCGCCGAAGTTTACCGCAACATCGACTTCGCCGACGCCATCGTTGGCAGCGCCAACCGGCATCGAAGCAACCGCCATAATGCCCATATCGAGTTCGTCTAACGCATCAACATCGCGAACGGCACCATAGCAAATAATGCCTTCCCAATCGTTTTCAAACGCCAAGTCGGCGACAGCTATATCGACTAATGCGCGGCGTGTCGAACCGCCACCATCAATCAGCAATACTTTACCGGTACCGGGCTGCTGCACCACTTCTTCAATAATGCCTTTGTCTTCGAAGCACTTCACGGTGACCAACTGGCCGCCGAACGACACCCGACCGCCGTAGTGAATGAACATTGGTTCAACCACATCGACTAAATCTGGGTATAAATCGCAAAGTTCTGACGTGTTGTATTCCATTGCTGTACCCCGTTCACTGTGACTTAACGTCTTGAATGTTAAAGCACAGTATAGCCGCTTCTGCCCGAGTGCAAAAGCGGCGCAGGTTAAGCAATTACAAAATAAACCGACTTAGGTCTTCGTCTTGCGCCAACTCACCGAGGTAACGGTCGACATAAGCCGCATCAATCTCGATGCGCTGACCATGTAAGTCACTGGCTTTGAAAGAAATTTCTTCCATTAGTCGTTCTAACACCGTGTGTAAACGACGCGCACCAATGTTCTCGGTGGTTTCATTCACTTGAAACGCTGTTTCGGCAATGCGCTGAATGCCATCTTGCGTAAATTCCACATTCACGCCTTCAGTTGCCATTAGCGCTTTGTATTGCGTGGTTAGCGAGGCATTTGGCTCAGTTAAAATACGTACAAAGTCAGCACTGGTTAGTGCTTGAAGTTCAACCCGAATCGGTAAACGACCTTGTAGTTCAGGAATCAAATCCGATGGTTTCGACATCTGGAATGCACCTGACGCGATAAACAAAATATGGTCGGTTTTCACCATGCCATGTTTGGTTGATACGGTTGTTCCTTCAACCAATGGCAGAAGATCTCGCTGCACCCCTTCACGGGAAACATCTGGCCCCGACACATCGCCGCGCTTACAAATCTTGTCAATTTCATCCAAGAACACAATGCCGTTTTGCTCAACCGCCGTTAACGCCTGCTCTTTAATGTCTTCAGGGTTTAGCATTTTCGCTGCTTCTTCTTCAATCAGCTGTTTAAATGCATCTTTAATCTTCATTTTCTTCGGCTTGGATTTGCCGCTGCCCATGTTCTGGAACATGCTTTGCAGCTGCGACGTCATTTCTTCCATGCCTGGCGGCGCCATGATTTCAACACCCATTTGCGGCGCGCTGATTTCAATTTCGATTTCTTTGTCGTCGAGCTGACCTTCACGCAGTTTTTTACGGAAGGTTTGCCGTGTGCTGGATTGCTCACGCGGCTCTTCTTCGTCAGCCCAACCAGTCTTCTTCGCCGGTGGTAGCAACGCATCCAAAATGCGCTCTTCAGCTGCATCTTCAGCACGATGACGTACTTTTTGCATCATCTGCTCACGCGTCTGTTTCACTGCGGTATCGGTAAGATCGCGAATAATCGACTCAATTTCTTTACCAACATAACCAACTTCGGTGAACTTAGTCGCTTCCACTTTAATAAATGGTGCGTTAGCCAGCTTCGCTAAGCGGCGTGCAATTTCCGTTTTACCCACACCCGTCGGGCCAATCATTAAAATATTCTTAGGGGTTACTTCTTGCCGTAATTCATCGTCTAACTGCATACGACGCCAGCGATTACGCAGTGCCACCGCAACGGCTTTCTTGGCGTTGTCTTGACCAACAATATGACGGTTTAACTCATCAACAATTTCACGTGGGGTCATATCAGACATTGCTTACCGACTCCTGTTCTTCAATAGTTTGGAAACTGTTGGTGTAAACACAAATATCGCCTGCAATGGTCAAGGCTTTCTCAACAATCTCACGTGCGCTTAATTCGGTATTTTCAAGTAATGCGGTTGCCGCAGCTTGGGCATAAGGGCCGCCAGAGCCAATCGCAATCAGATCATTTTCTGGCTGCACGACATCGCCGTTACCGGTAATAATTAATGATGTATGTTTATCCGCTACCGCTAGTAATGCTTCTAAACGGCGCAAAGCTCGATCGGTACGCCAATCTTTAGCGAGTTCCACGGCAGCGCGCATCAAGTTACCTTGATGGGCTTCGAGCTTTTTCTCAAAGCGTTCAAACAGGGTGAAGGCATCGGCGGTACCGCCAGCAAAACCAGCCAGTACTTGGTTATTGTACAAACGGCGAACTTTGCGGGCGTTGCCTTTCATTACGGTGTTGCCAAGGGAAACTTGGCCATCGCCACCAATGACAACTTTGTCACCGCGACGGACAGATACGATAGTAGTCACAAATACGTCCTCTTAGTTGCTATGAACCAGTTATGAGGTCGTATTTGTGATTTTCAATAGGTAGGGATTAATTCCAGTTCCAAATTTGGCAGCCACGAATGTTGCCGCGCTGCAATTTGTGGCGATCGGTCTCGGCTGCACGACGGCCTTCGTACGGTCCAAGTATCACTCGGTGCCATACGCCATTGCTGCCATCGGTTGTACGAATTTGCGCTTCCAAGCCAATCATTGCAATGGTCGCACGCATTTCTTCAGCATCGTTAATATTGCGAAACGAACCGCATTGCATGAGCTTCGGCGGGCCCACTTCACGTTCTGGCACATCGACAATCACTTCTTGGTTTTCAAGTTCTTCAATGTATTGCCAGCGCTCTTCGGGTTTATCCGGAATCGGCTCCGCAACCGGTTGCGATTGTGTCTCTGGCACGTCAATCGGCACTTGCTGTTGCGGCGCTTGCTCTGACTTGCCCGAAATACTCACCAACGCCCACACAAAACCGCCTACTAATACAATGGCAAGTAACACCACCCACCACGACACAGCCGGTTTTTTGGCGGCCTTCTTTTTGGCTTTAGGTGGGGGCCGTTTCGCCGGACGTTTACGGTTTGCGTAATCCATAATTACATCTTCTCAAGCGTCGGAATACCGAGCAATTCAAGGCCCTGACGCAGTGTTTTCGCAGTCAGTGCAGCCAGTTTCAAACGGCTTTCACGTACACTATCATCTTCCGTTTGCAAAATTGGGCACGCTTCATAAAAGCTTGAGAATGCGCCAGCTACATCATAGAGGTAGCCACATAAAAAGTGCGGCATCGCTTTATCGGCAACGGTATGAATCACTTCATTGAAACGCACCAAGGTATTCGCCAGGTTGATTTCGCGCTCGTCGTTAAGAACGAATGGTGCATTAATTTGATCTGGGTTAACGCCGGCTTTGCTGAAAACGCTGTTTACACGCGTGTACGCATACAACAAGTATGGTGCGGTGTTGCCTTCAAAGCTGAGCATGGTGTCCCAGTCAAAAATGTAATCGCTGGTACGGTTTTTCGATAAGTCGGCATATTTCACCGAGCTGATACCCACCACTTTTGCCACGTGCGCCTGCTCTGCTTCAGTTAACGCACCGTTCTTCTGCTGGACCAATTCGAGTGCGCGCTTTTCTGCTTCATCAAGCAAATCAGCGAGCTTGGTTACGCCACCGTCACGGCTCTTATACGGACGACCGTCTTTACCCATGACCGTCCCGAAACCATAGTGATCCATTTGCAGGTCTTCACGAGCAAAACCGGCCTTGCGCGCTAAGGTGAAAATTTGTTGAAAATGCAACCCTTGGCGCTGATCAACAAAGTAAATCAAGTGATCGCCTTTGAGCACGTTCTGGCGATAACGCACCGCAGCTAAATCGGTTGTCGCATAGAGATAACCACCACCTGATTTCTGCACAATCACCGGCAGTGATTCACCATCTTTGTTCTTGAATTCGTCAAGAAATACGCACTGTGCGCCTTGGTCTTCAACTAACAAGCCCTGCGCACGCAAGTCTTCGACAACTTGCGCCAAGTCATCGTTATACGCACTTTCGGCCATCACATCAGCGCGGGTTAGTTTTACGCCTAGACGGTCATAAACTTCTTGGCAGTGGCTGAGTGACACATCAATAAACTGTTGCCACAGCGCACGGCACTTTGGTTCGCCCGATTGCAGAGCAACCACTAATTCACGTGCACGCTTGGCAAACTCTTCGCTTTCGTCAAAGCGCTTTTTCGCCGCTTTGTAGAAGGTTTCTAGGTTACTAAGCTCCATATCGAGCTCTTTATTATCCAGCTCTTCCATGTGCGCAAGCAACATACCAAATTGTGTACCCCAATCACCCACATGATTCTGGCGAATGACTTTATGGCCGAGCAATTCTTTTACGCGAGCAACCGCGTCACCAATAATCGCTGAACGCAAATGACCCACATGCATTTCTTTGGCAAGGTTTGGCGATGAATAATCAATCACAACCGTTTGTGCGTTTTCGGCAGGTTCAACACCCACGTGGTTATCGCTGTAGGCACGCTCAAGCTGATCCAATAATTGTTGTTGGCTAATCGTAAAATTAATAAAGCCAGGGCCAGCAATGTCGCACTTCGCCAGCAATTGATTCTCTGGAATTGCCGCGATAATCGCTTCAGCCAGTGCGCGCGGATTCATTTGCGCAGGCTTCGCCAACATCATTGCTAAGTTGGTTGCAAAATCCCCATGACTTTTGTCGCGCGGACGGTCCAACTGAATGCGTGGCTGCACGTCGGCCGGCAAAGTACCTTGTTGTTGTAGGGTCGCCACGGCGGCGCCAAGGAGGGATTCCAACTGTTCTTTCATGAATAAAAAACCTTAATGCGATATTAGCTATTGGATATTAGATATTAGTAAGGGCGCTGCAGTCGTATTAGCCAATATCTAATAGCTAACGGCTAATAGCGCATTTGTTCTTTATTTTATCTGCTTTTGCGCACTAACTGAAGTCTTGTGGATCGATGTCTAGCGACCAACGCACTTTTCGTAACTGCGGTAATTTTTCTAACTGCGGCAAAACATAACGCAACAACTGTGCCCGCATAGTGCGTTGCTGCGTTTGAATCAGTAATTGATAACGATAGCGACCAGCACGACGCTCCATAACGGCAGGAATTGGCCCAAGTACAATCACGTCGTCGCGCAGCGGAAAAAGCGCAGCAACAGCTTCAAGTGCTGCGATGACTGCATCGGCATTATTCGCTTCAGCGCGGAACAATGCGTGTTGGCTAAATGGCGGTAAATGGGTGAGTTGGCGCTCGCGCAGAGCGGTCTGGGCAAAGTGCCCGTAGCCGTTATTGATTAGATCTTGAATGAGTTCGTGCTCGGGGTGGTGAGTTTGTAGCACCACGGTACCCGGCTTGCTGGCACGTCCTGCGCGCCCTGCCACTTGGGTAAACATTTGTCCGAGGCGCTCGGCAGCACGAAAATCTGCGCTATATAATGCGCCATCCACATCCAGCAAAGCGGCCAAGGTGACATCGGGGAAATGATGCCCTTTCGCGAGCATTTGAGTGCCAACTAAAATCGGATACTTGTTATCGTGCGCATCTTGGAGATGCTGTTGCAAGCTACCTTTCTTACGCGTGCTATCGCGATCGATGCGCAACACAGGATAATCTGGAAACTGCTCTTGTAGTAACTGCTCAAGTTGTTCGGTACCAACACCACGACCAATTAGCTGCGTTGAGCCGCAATCGTGGCACTGCTTTGGTATCGGTTGCTGAGCGCCACAATGATGGCACTGCAGTTGTCGACTCCCTTGGTGCACGGTGTAGAACGCATCGCAGCGACGACACTGCGCCAACCAACCACATTCGTGACAGAGTAACGCTGGTGCAAAACCACGACGGTTCAAAAACAGTAGCACCTGCTGGCCCGCCTCAAGATGCTCTCGCATCAGGCCTAACAACGGCTGTGACAAGCCCGCTTTTAATGGCAGGTTTTTAATGTCCATCACGACATGGCGTGCCGGTTTTGCTTGGCCGGCGCGGCGACTGAGCTGCAAGTGGGCATAACGCTTGGTTAGCGCGTTATTGAGTGTTTCAAACGATGGCGTGGCCGAGCCAAGAATGACCGGCACTTGCTCCTCATGACCACGCATTACCGCGATGTCTCGGGCATGATACCGAAACCCATCTTGTTGCTTTAATGAGGCATCATGCTCTTCATCAACAATGATCATACCAAGCGCTTTACATGGCGTAAAAATGGCTGAGCGGGTGCCAATAATAATTGCCGCGCTTCCGGCACGGGCATCCAACCACGCATCTAAGCGCTCTCTATCCGTGAGTGCTGAATGCAGCATCACAATCGGCACGTCAAAACGTTGCTGGAAGCGTGTGAGGGTTTGTGGCGTTAAACCAATTTCAGGAACCAGCATAAGAACTTGCTGACCACGGCGTAAAACATCTGCCATTGCCTGCAAGTACACTTCGGTTTTACCGCTACCGGTAACCCCTTCAAGCAGATACGTTTGATGTTGTTTCGCTGCGCCAATCGCTGCGACGGCAAGCGCTTGCTCTGGGTTCAACTGCAACGGCTCAGTGGCAATCTTCAGCGACCATGATTGCACGGGTGCCGGAATGTGTTCGACCGATTCTACCCAGCCTTTGTCTTGTAGCGCTTTAAGAGCCGATGGCGAAAATTCCTGCATGCGAATATCACGGCTTAACATCGGCTTTTGTTGCAGGGCTGCGAGTAAGCGTTGCTGTTGCACCGCTCGCTTTAACTCATTTGGCGAGATTTGCGCCCCATCTTCCGTTACCTGATAACGGGTGGTGGCTTGATAACTCGCGCGCTCACCTTGGCGTAATAGTACCGGCATCGCATTCTGAATCACATCGCCGAGCGGGTGGTGGTAATAATCCGCCGCCCACGCCAGCAAGCGCCATATTGGCTGCGGCCACAATGGCTCGTCGTCAATAACCTCAAGCACCGCTTTGCGCTGAAAGCTATCGTCGGGTGCTGATGCCTCGCCCAGACAAACACCAACCAGCTCACGGTTTCCAAACGGCACGCGCACACGCACGCCCACTGCGGGCAGTTGCTCGCAGTCGTAATCAAATAGGCGTGGTAAGGGTACCGGTAGCGCAGTTTGGATTATCGTCGTCATACCGCAAAGTGTAACGCGAAAGTGAAGATATTAGCTATTGGATATTAGATATTAGCTAAAACACAAATACCCGCTACATCAGCTCTAATATCGTTCTTGCTTTTCTAATATCTAATATCCAATAGCTAATCCTTCTTGCTTTTCTAATATCTAATATCAAATAGCTAATATCGTCTTTGCTTTTATTCTGTCATGTAGTTCTTTGGTAGTTCGATGCGTGCGGCACCTGACGCGACTGCTGCTTCGGCGACTGCTTTCGATACTCGGGTGCGTAAACGCGGATCTAATGGTTTTGGAATGATGTAATCAACGCCGAACTCCAGTTTATCGATATCGGATGCTTTAAGTACGGCTTCTGGTACTGGCTCTTTTGCCAGTTGACGGATGGCTTCAACGGCAGCCAGCTTCATCTCATCGTTAATGGCTTTCGCACGAACATCGAGTGCACCACGGAAGATGAATGGGAAACACAGCACGTTGTTGACTTGGTTCGGGTAGTCAGAGCGACCAGTTGCCATAATCAGATCGTCACGCACCGCCAAGGCTAATTCAGGTTTAATTTCAGGATCAGGGTTTGAGCAGGCAAACACTATTGGCTTTTCGGCCATCAGTTTTAAGGCATCTGGCGACAGCAAATTCGGCCCTGATACACCAACAAATACGTCGGCTTCAGTGATGACTTCTTCTAGCGTCCGTTTGTCGGTGTTATTGGCAAACAACGCTTTGTATTCGTTGAGGTCTTCGCGGCGTGTATGAATCACACCTTTCGAGTCCAGCATATAGATGTGCTCGCGCTGAGCGCCACATTTAATCAGCAATTCCATACAGGCAATAGCAGCTGCGCCAGCACCTAAACAAACGATTTGTGCTTTGCGTAAGTCTTTGCCTTGAATTTCTAACGCGTTTAGCAAACCTGCAGCAGTGACAATCGCTGTGCCGTGTTGGTCATCATGGAAAATCGGCACTTCGCAGCGCTCAATAAGCGCCTGCTCAATTTCGAAACATTCTGGTGCTTTGATGTCTTCTAAGTTCACGCCACCAAAACTGTCGGCAATATTCGCCACCGTATTGATGAAATCTTGTGTGGTACGGTGCGTGACTTCAATATCAATGGAATCGAGGCCAGCGAAGCGCTTGAACAATAACGCTTTACCTTCCATCACCGGCTTGGAAGCCATTGGCCCCAAATTACCAAGCCCTAAAATAGCCGTACCATTTGAAATAACCGCAACCATGTTACCTTTCGCGGTGTACTTGTACACATCATCTGGATTCTCGGCAATGGCGCGCACTGGCTCCGCCACACCCGGACTATAAGCCAACGCTAAATCTTTACTTGTTTCAGCGGGTTTTGTCAGCTCAATGCTGATTTTTCCTGGAGTTGGGTAGGCGTGATAATCCAAAGCTTGCTTGCGAAAATCGGTCATAAGTACGTGTACCTGATTCGAAATAAAGAAAATAACATCGGTGAATAGTGCCATTGTAGAGCTATTTGACGCAATAAGACATCTTACCTGATACGCGGTTGATGGCAGCCACGTGATCTTAACCGAGATAAAGAGAGGAAAGTTGACGGTTGTTTAAATTGACACCATCGGTTTTTTCAATGGCCATGCGACATTGCGCTGAATTGAAAAATAAAAAAGGCGCCTTCTGGCGCCTTTCTTATAATTTCGAGAAGAAATGTCCAAAACTGGATTATTTCTTGCCACCCAACATGTTGAAACGCTTGTTGAATTTCTCGATACGACCGCCAGTATCCATAATACGCTGCTTACCAGTGTAGAATGGGTGACACTCTGAACATACGTCCAAGTGCAACTCGCCGCCTTTAGTTGAGTGAGTCACAAAAGAGTGACCACAAGAGCATGATACTTTCAGCTCGGTATATTCTGGATGAATACCTGGTTTCATGGGGTTACCTCGTTAGGCTGCATCGCCACCCGACCCGAAGTCGAGCACCACGCAAATTACAGTTTTAAAAAAGCGCTGATTTATTAATCAACGCGACAAATTAGGGCGCGAATTATAAGCGCCAAGCCCCTCAAGATCAAGAGCGCTATTAGCGATTAGATATTAGATATTAGCTAAAACACAAATACCCGATACATCAGCTCTAATATCTAATATCCAATAGCTAATAGCGTCGTTGCTTTTCTAATATCTAATATCCAATAGCTAATATCGAACTTGTTTTTGTATTTTTATTCTTGTTTTGTGCATTTTTATGCATTATTATTTGTTCATCTTTTGGACTATTTTACGGCAAGCGAGTTTTAGAGGTGGAGCAAGTTAAGTCAATTCCATGCGCAGTGTTTGGGGCGAGTGGTTACAGCGGCGTTGAGCTGGTGTGGCTGCTGCATAACCATCCACAATTCTCGCTTGAGTATGCTTTTTCTTCCAGCGCACGTGAAGACGCAGAGCCAATTGCTAGTTTGTATCCCCAATTAGCGGGACAGCTTGATGTTATTCTGCAACCTTGGCACTCGGATTTGCTGAGTCAATTGTCTCAGCAAGTTCGAGTGGTTTTTTTGGCGCTACCTCATGAAGCGAGTGCTGAAATTGCACCAGTTTTGATCAATGCTGGGTTGGTGGTTTTTGATCTTTCTGGCGCATTTCGGCTTCGCGACCCTTTAGCACATCAGCAGGCTTATGGCTTTGAACGCTCTGCCGATGTCCCTGAAACGATTCCCTATGGTTTAGCCGAATGGGCGACACTTGCCGGTACTGAGCAGCTTATTGCTGTGCCCGGTTGCTATCCGACGGTGACCAGTTTGGCATTAAAACCTGTGATGCCATTTATTGACGGCGTACCGATGGTGAATGCCGTCAGCGGTGTCTCGGGCGCTGGCCGCAAAGCTGCGAGTCATACCAGCTTCTGCGAAGTAAGTTTGGCAGCCTATGGCGTTGCGACGCATCGGCACCAACCAGAAATTGCACAAGCAATTGACCATGATGTGATTTTTGTACCGCACTTGGGTAACTTCAAACGTGGCATTTTGGCGACCATCTATGTCCCACTGCAACAGGGTACTTCACAGGCGATGATTGATACGGCCTATCAGCAGGCCTATTCTGCTGAACCGTTGATTCGTTTGCGCCAGCAACCTCCTGCGATTCGTGATGTTGTCGGTACTGCATTTTGCGATATCCACCCAGTTGTGCACCAGAACCACTTGGTTATTTGCGCTGCTATCGACAACCTCTTGAAGGGTGCCGCGGCGCAGGCGGTGCAGTTAGCGAATCAATACTTTGATTTTGATAGCACGCTCGGTCTGCAGCAACGCGGAGGTGTGGTATGACATCTCCTCTTGTGATCAAGCTTGGCGGCCGGGTATTGCAAAGCGCTAGCAATTTGGAACGGCTGCTGACCACAGTGCAGCAGCTCGCATCACTGCGCCCATTGGTGTTGGTTCATGGTGGTGGCGATCAAGTTGAAGACCTACTGCTACAGCTGGGCCACACCAGTTTAAAGGTGGACGGTCAACGCATTACCCCTGCCGTGCAGATGCCAATTGTTGCCGGTGTTTTGGCTGGTGATGTGAATAGCCAATTAGTTGCGCTTGCGCAGCAACATCAACTCAATGCCGTTGGTTTGACCTTGGCTGCAGGCCACAGTATTGCTTGCGACGTTGATGCCAGTCGTGGTGCTGTTGGTATTCCAAAACCCAATGATGCAACACTGTTGCAAGTGCTACTGGATAAAAACTTCTTACCTATTTTAAGCTCCATTGGCGCCAGTGATGGCGGTGAGCGGTTAAATGTGAACGCCGATTTAGCTGCAGCAGCGGTCGCCCAATTACTCCATGCAGATTTAATTCTCCTTACCGATGTGCCCGGAATTCTGGACAAAAACGGTGACCTCATTGAAACCATTGTTGCCGACCAAGCCGATGCCCTGATTGCAGATGGCACCGTGCGTGACGGTATGTTGGTGAAACTGAATGCGGCCGTGCAAGCGGCGCGTGCCTCGCGACGAAGTATCGCGGTGGCCGGCTGGCAAGACGCCAAAGCGCTCACCCGACTGGCAAGGGGTGAAGCAGCCGGAACCCGCATCCGTCTCTAATTGCCACGCTATTTCGAATTTTTAGTTGTAGGTAACAACATCCATGAATGATTTACTTGATATGCCGGCGCTAAGCCCGCAACAAACCACTGAACTATTGCAGTTGGCGCAAACCATAAAACAACGCCCAACGGCCTGGTCAACTTATTTGCAGGGCAAAAGCATTGCGCTGTTGTTTGAGAAACCATCATTACGTACGCGTGCAAGTTTTGCCGCCGGTATTCACCGCCTAGGTGGTCACAGTATTTATTTAGATGCGCAAAACCTCATTGGCGAGCGTGAGCCCGCAACTGACGTTGGTGCGAACCTAGCGCTTTGGCACGATGCGATTGTCGCACGGGTTTATTCACAAACCACGCTCAATGATCTTGCGGCAGCTTCAGACAAGCCTGTGGTAAATGCTCTAAGCGATACCTGTCACCCATGCCAAGCGTTAGCTGATTTGCTGACGCTACAAGAACAGCTGGGCGATTTGAGCCAGGTGCATCTCACTTACATTGGTGATGGCAACAACGTCTGCCAAGCTTTGATGGCAGGTGCTGCGCGTACCGGTATGCACATGCAAGTGGTGACACCTGAAGGGTATGCGCCTGATGCTGAACTCACTGCTGCAGCACAGCAACAGGCGGCGCAAACTGGCGGTTCAATCACCGTATTGCACGATTTAACAAAACTGCAATCCACCGATGCTATTTATACTGATACATGGTTCTCGATGGGACAGAGCCGCGATAACAATGCCGTTATGCATGATTTTGCGCCGTACCAAGTGAACAGTGATTTAATGAAACGCCTTGGCGCCAAGTATTTTATGCACTGTTTGCCGGCTTATCGCGGTCGTGAAGTCACTGCAGAAGTTGTCGATAGCCCACAGAGCTTGGTATTAAAGCAAGCTGAAAACCGTTTACACGCGCAAAATGCCATTTTGGTCAAACTATTTGAAGGAGCTCACGCATGAGTAAGTCAGTTAATAAAGTCGTTCTTGCTTACTCAGGTGGCTTGGACACATCAGCGATTGTGCCTTGGTTAAAAGAAAACTATGACTGCGAAGTAGTGGCTTTCGTCGCTGACGTCGGCCAAGGCGATGAGGAACTCGAAGGTGTTGAGGCGAAGGCCATTGCCTCCGGTGCCAGCAGTTGCCACATTGTCGATTTAAAAGATAAGTTTGCGCGCGAAGTTATTTATCCAACGTTAAAAACTGGCGCCATATATGAAGGCCAATATTTGCTTGGTACCGCCTTGGCTCGCCCGATTATTGCGGAAGCGCAAGTTGCCGTTGCTCGTCAAGTTGGCGCTGATGCGCTCGCCCATGGCTGCACTGGTAAAGGTAACGATCAAGTTCGGTTTGAGTCGGCGTTCGCTGCATTAGCACCCGAGTTAACCGTAATTGCACCTTGGCGCGAGTGGACCATGCGTTCGCGTCCGCAGCTACTGGCATACTTAGCTGAGCGCAATATTCCATGTAGTGCATCAGCAACGAAAATTTACAGCCGTGATGCGAACCTTTGGCACATTTCAACCGAGGGCGGTGAGCTAGAAGATCCATGGAATGAGCCAACCGAGCAGGTATGGACCTGGACCGTTGCACCGGAACAAGCACCAGATAAACCACAATATTTACAGCTTTCGTTTGCTCACGGTGAACTGACGCACATTGATGGTCAGCCTGTTGCCCCTGTTGAAGCGATTTTGCATCTGAATGAAATTGCTGGTGCGCATGGTGTCGGTCGTCTCGACATGGTGGAAAACCGTTTGGTCGGTATGAAGTCTCGTGGTTGTTATGAAACCCCGGCTGGCGAAGTGCTCTACGCTGCATTGCAAGGGTTAGAAAGCCTTGTGCTAGATCGCACCACGCAAGATTATCGGATTCGTTTAGGTAACGAGTTTGCACAATTGATGTATGACGGTCGCTGGTTCACCCCATTGAAAGATGTGATGTTAGCGGCGGCAACAAAAATTGCTGAACCGCTGAGTGGTGACATTGTGGTCAAACTCTATAAAGGTAATGTGACTGTTACCCAGAAGCAGTCGCCGAATAGCCTTTATTCCAATGCATTTGCCACCTTTGATGAAGACGAAGTCTATAATCAAAAGCATGCCGAAGGCTTCATTCGTCTTTACAGTTTGGCCAGTCGAATTCGGGCATTACATCAGCAGGCTGCTGATGACACCTCGACTGCTGGCAAGGAGTAAGTCATGAGTTTATGGGGTGGACGGTTCAGTGAGCCAAGCGCCGCTGAATTTAAACAGTTTAATGACTCACTGCGCTTTGATTACGTGTTGGCGCCGTTTGATTTGCAAGCCTCCAAAGCATGGGCTGGTGCATTGCAACAGGCTGGTTTAATTAGCGCCGATGAGAATCAGCAGTTGCAGCAAGCGTTAACCGCATTAGCAAAACAGGTGGCGAAGCAGCCTGAATTGCCGTTGCAAAGCGATGCTGAGGATATTCACAGCTGGGTGGAAGCCCAGCTGATTGAGCAAATTGGTGCAACTGCGAAGAAATTGCATACGGGGCGCAGTCGAAACGACTTAGTGGCAACTGACTTGCGTTTGTTCTGTAAGCAGTTTGCTCAACATTTAGTAACCGCTAACTTAGCTGCCATCGAGAATTTGCTAAGCTTTGCGCAAACCTACCAAGATGCCATGTTGCCGGGTTATACCCACTTGCAACGGGCGCAGCCGATTGTCGCTGGGCATTGGGCAATGGCCTACGTCAGCATGCTACAACGCGATGTCAGTCGCTTGCGTGAAACTATCCGTCGGTTGGATGTGAGCCCTCTGGGCAGTGGTGCCTTAGCAGGTACAACGGCTGCCATTGATCGGGAGGCGTTAGCCCACGAGTTAGGTTTCCGCCATGCCTGTGAAAATAGCCTTGATGGCGTGTCTGATCGTGATTTCGTGCTGGATTTATTGAATGCGGCAAGCACTGGCATGATTCATTTATCGCGTTTAGCAGAAGACGTTATTTTCTATTGCTCCGGCGAGTCGGGTTGCTTCAGCATGAGCGACAAGATCAGCAGCGGTTCATCATTGATGCCACAGAAGAAAAACCCAGATTTGTTCGAATTGTTACGCGGCAAGACCGGTCGCGTGATGGGGCATCAGCACGCTATGCAAATTACCTTAAAAGGACTACCGCTGGCGTACAACAAAGACATGCAAGAAGACAAAGAAGGCTTGTTTGATGCCTTGCATACCTATTTGCAGTGTTTGCAAATGCTTGCCTTTGCGGTGCCTGAATTGAAGGTGAACAAAGAGCACGCTGCCCTGCAAGCCGCTTTAGGGTATAGCAACGCCACCGAACTGGCCGATTATTTGGTTAGTAAAGGTGTGCCGTTTCGTGATGCACATCACCTCACTGGTGAATTAGTCGTGAAAGCTCAGCAACAAGGCGTAGCCCTTGAGCAGCTAAAGCTCGAAGATTTTCAGCAGGTGTGTGAGCTGGTCGATAACGACGTTTACGCCACGTTAGATCTTGCTTATGGTTTGCAGCAGCGTAAAGCTATAGGCGGCACCGCGCCAAGTGCTGTGAAAGTTGCGATTAAACATGCGCAAGATTGGTTGCATGCAGCCGAAGCGGCAAGCAAGCATGTGCGCCAAGCGCGTTTAAGCGATGTCGATAAAATTTGCGAGCTTATTGCCTACTGGGCCGACCAAGGCGAAAACTTACCACGGGACAAAGCGGATATTCTGCAAGCGATTCAAAGTTTTGCGGTGGCTGAAATTGACGACGAAGTGGTTGGTTGTGCAGCGCTTTACGTATATAGCACGGGTTTAGCCGAAATTCGTAGCTTAGGCTTATTCCCAAGCGCGCAAGGCAAAGGCCTTGGCGCCGAGTTGGTCGCATTTTTATTGTGGAAAGCGCGAGAACTAGGCATTACGCGTACGATTGTGCTCACTCGCGTACCGGAATTTTTCGGTAAACTCAATTTCCGCCTGACGTTGAAAGAAAAGCTGCCGGAAAAAGTCATGAAAGATTGTGAGTTGTGTCCGCGCAAACATAACTGCGACGAAACTGCATTGGAATACTTGCTGTAAGGATTGTCATGAGACAGCTGCAGTCATCAACGGCTGCAGCTTTTTTATTATTCGACGTCGTCGCTCATATCTTCAGGAATTGGTAAGCCCCGGCGCTCTAATTCTTCACGCACCGCTGTTGGAATTTTATTGGGGTTATCTTTGCGAAGGTCATCGTCGGTTGGCAACGGTTGCCCAGTAAACGCGTGTAAAAATGCTTCGCACAGCAATTCACTATTGGTGGCATGACGCAGGTTCTTTACTTGGCGACGCGTGCGCTCATCGGTGAGTACTTTGAGTACACGTGTAGGAATCGACACGGTGATTTTCTTCACGTGCTCGCTTTTTTTCCCGTGTTCAACATACGGGTAAATATAATCGCCGTCCCATTCCATACTGCACCTCGTGTTTAATGTGTGACTAAAAGACCCTGCACAATGTGTTGAATTGTACTGGTGAAATTGGCACAGTCAACTTTATACGCATAGCTGTCTATACGTCTTTTTGTGCTAACCTTGCGTAATGGCGCTTTATTGGCACAACAACGCACCGTATAATCGTATTTTTATTTTCTTTTCTCACAGGAGAACGCACACGCATCATGACGGTTGAGGTTCAGGTTACCCCAGAGCAGATACAAGCTGTAGCCGATACGGTTCAGGTTCATAAATTTGGTGGCAGCAGCTTAGCTGATGCTTACTGTTACCGTCGCGTCGCGCGCATTGTCACTGAATATGCTGGTGCCAGCGATTTAGTGGTGGTTTCCGCTGCCGGTGATACCACCAATCGAATTCTCGCCATTATTGATGCGAAGGCGGACGATTTAGGCGTAGCCGAAGTGCTACTTAAACAACTTGAGAAATATCAACAGGGGCTGATCACCGAGTTACTTAATGGCGATATTCAAGCGCGTGTGCTTGAGCAATCACAGCATGACTTCAAACGTTGGTGGGCATGGCTGAATGGGGAAGAAGAAATTACCCGCCGTCCTGAGTTGTTGTCATACGGCGAGCTTTGGAGTGCTCGTTTGTTGTCGGCGTTGTTACAGCAACAAGGTGTCACCTCGGATTACATTGATGCGCGCACATTCTTGGTCGCTGATGATGCGCCTGAGCCACATATTCGTGTGCCAGTTTCGCGTGCAGGCCTGTTAAACCGTATTGCGCCGCACCCCGGTACCCGTTTTATTGTCACCGGTTTTATCTGCGCCGACCCGGACGGTAATTCATTAATTCTTGGCCGTAACGGTAGTGACTATTCGGCAACGCTGGTGGGTAGCCTGATTGACTCGAAACAGGTGACCATTTGGAAAGATGTTGCTGGTGTTTACTCAGCCGACCCGCGCAAAGTTGAGCGCGTGGTTAGCCTGCCAATTTTAGATTGGCAAGAAGCTGAAGAACTAGCTCGTTTGGGTAGCCCGGTATTGCACCCGCGTACCTTCCAGCCGGTTAACCGCGAGCGCATGGTAATTGCCGTACGTTCGAGTTTGAAAGTTGAGAATCAACAAACCCGAATTGGTCAGTACGAAGACACTGAACCTAAAGGCAAGGTGCTGACGTCGTTAGCTGACGTGGTTTTGTTCCGCGTTGACTTAAGCGATGCAAAGTTAGTCCAGCAATTTGAAGATCTTGATCTCACCCCATTGATTAGCTGGAACGAAATTGCCCAGCACCATGCTTATTATGCCTATCACCAAAACCATTTGGAGTTTTTGGAGCGCTGGCTGGAGCAAGTCGACAAGGCCGATCATGTGGTGCAAATGCAAGGTTATTCGATGATTGCCTTAGTGGGTAATCGCATTCAAGAAACCGACCAGTACAGCACTTTCAAAACTGAGTTAAGCGCACAGAGCTTACGTCGTTTGGCGTTTTCGCCAGACAGTAATGCAGTAATTGCCATTCTTGAACAGAAGCTCGATAACCGCTTACTCAACCGTCTGCACAGTCAGCTATTTAATTACCGCCGCAGTCTTGGTGTGCTGGTTGTTGGTCGCGGCAACATCGGTAGCGCATGGTTATCACTATACCGCCGTTTGCGTGAGCGTATTAATGAGCAAATGGATGTACGTATTCTCGGCATCTTAAACTCAACGCGCATGTGGTTGGATTATAACGGTCTGGAGCTTGATGACTGGCAAGCGAGCTTCGACAAATTCGCGCGCCCGTACGAATTGAGTCAGCTCATTCCAGAGCTGCCTAACGCACCGTGTGACGAGCTTGTCATGCTCGATTTAACCGATTCGGTTGCGGTCGCCCAGTTATATCCAAGCTTCTTTGCGAACGGGTTACACATTATTAGTGCCAACAAGCGCGCCGGCGCTTCAGGCGAATCACAGTACAATGAAATTCGTACCATTCAACGAGAGTACGAGCGTGAGTGGTATTACAACACCACGGTTGGTGCGGGTTTACCGTTGAACTATGCATTGAATGATCTGCGCAACTCGGGCGATACCATTCGCAGTATTTCAGGTATTTTCTCAGGCACCATGAGTTGGTTGTTTGAAAATTTCAATTCAGAGGTGAAGTTCAGTGACCTTGTGCGTGAAGCTAAGGCCCGTGGTTTGAGTGAGCCTGACCCACGTGAAGATTTAACCTGCCAAGATATCGTGCGCAAATTGCTCATTTTGGCGCGCGAAATTGGCTTAAAGTTAGATTGGAAAGACATCGACGTCGAAAGCCTGTTACCAGAACAGTTAGAAGATATTTCGCTAGAAGAGTTTATGCAGCGTTTGCCTGAACTCGATGATGCCATGCACCATTTGTACACCGATGCGCAGCAGACTCAAAAAGTACCGCGCTTGCTAGCAAGCTTCGCTGTGCAAGACGATGATAGCGTGCGCGCTCGTGTCGGCATTGAGTACATTCCAGAAGGTGACATGCTGGCGAACTTAATACCGGGTGAGAATATTTTCGTGATTTATACCGACTGGTATCACGAAATGCCATTGGTGATTAGTGGCCCAGGTGCTGGTAAAGAGGTGACAGCGGGTGGTGTTCAATCTGACTTGAACCAGTTGCTGAGTCGTCTCAGCAACCGGCATCAAGGTTAATTACTTAGTTTAAAAAATCGAGTCGTCGTCACTGAAGATATCTTTTGACGACGACTTCGAATCGGCATATTCCGTCGGCGCAGTGCCCGGCAAGAAATACTCGAATCGAGTAGTGTAATCGTTCTTACGACTCAGTTTCCCGGTGGCCAGATCGATACGCGCCATCACCAATCCGGGCGGCACTTGGAATGGCTCAATGGTGGCATCTTCAAGCGCCGTTTCCATGTAATCAATCCACATTGGCAGTGCCGTTTTAGCACCCGCTTCAGTGCCTGAAATCGGCTGCTCGGTACTATCTAAGTTTTCATTCATTGTGGTACTACCCAGCGCGCGCTCAAGGTTATCAAAACCAACCCATGCCGTGGTCACAAGGCCACTCACAAATCCTGAGAACCAAGTATCTTTCACGTCATTGGTGGTACCCGTTTTACCGACAATGTTACGCCCTGCTAAATCGACGATTGGCTTCGAGCGTTGAATACGCCATGCCGTACCGTTCCAGCCAGTACGGTGCTGCCAACTACCGCCACCCCATACTGCAGAATTCATCGCTTCGGTTACCAAGTAAGCATTTTGCTCAGAGATAACTTGTGGTGCTTGCACAACTTCACGTGTTTCTTCTTCACAAAGTACGCAGGCAACAGCCGGACGCGCGGTATAAACCACTTCTTCATTGTTATCGACAATACGTTCAATGAAATACGGATTTACCAAGTAACCACCGTTAGCAAATACCGCATAGCCGCGCGCGACTTCTAATGGCGTCATCGAAGCTGAACCGAGCGATAATGATTCGTTGCGTGGTAACTCATCAATAGCAAAGCCAAAACGCGTTAAATATTCAACCGTGGTATCAATGCCCATCGAACGCATCAAGCGCACCGATACAACGTTCTTCGATTTCGCCAGTGCTTGGCGAACACGAATAGGCCCTTCATAAACATCTGGCGAGTTACGCGGACGCCAAGCGATACCGCTACCCGGGTTCCATTGGTTAATTGGCGCATCGTTTACTAACGTCGCTAATGTAAAACCGTTCTCAAGCGCTGCTGAGTAAATAAACGGCTTAATGTTTGAACCGGCTTGACGCTCTGCTTGAATGGCACGGTTGTATTGGCTGATGGCAAAACTATATCCACCCACGGCTGCGGCAATACTACCGTCTTGCGGGCGTAGTGAAATAATTGCGCCACTCGGCTCGGGTATTTGTGCTAAGCGAAGTCCCTGCTCAGTACCACGAACTCGTATCAGTTGCCCTGGCGCCAATACCTCTGCAGCCACCTGTGGTGCTGGCCCTTGGCGGTCTGCGTGCATATAAGGGCGCGCCCAAGCTAGCCCCGACCATGGTAATTCGCGTGGCTCACCGCTCGCAGTTAGTACTTGCGCTGTTTGTTCAGAAACGCTCAATACGACTGCTGGAACGGTTAATCCTATCGATTCTTGGTTTCGCAAAAATTCACGAATCGCATCCAATTCCCAAGCTTCTTCCTCCGGTTGCCACAGCACTTGCTCGGCACCTCGGTAACCATGACGTTCATCGTAACCATGCAAATTTAGTTGCACCGCACGCTGTGCCGCACGTTGCTGCTTTGCATTCACCGTGGTGTAAACCTTAAAGCCTGAGTTGTAGGCAGCATCTTCGCCATAACGCGCCACCATATCGGCACGCACCATTTCCGCTAAGTACGGCGCACTCATAGTCACTTCGGCACCGTGTAGGCGCGTATCGATTGGCTCGGCTAATGCGGTTTGATATTCGGCTTCAGAGATGACGTTTTCGTCAAGCATTCGCCCAAGCACCACTGCTCGACGTTCACGAGCGCGCTCAGGATTCGAAATAGGGTTCATGGTAGACGGTGCTTTTGGTAAGCCAGCAATCATCGCCATCTGTGCAAGAGTTAAATCTTGCACATCTTTCCCGTAATAAACCTGAGCCGCAGCACCAACGCCGTGGGCGCGATGGCCAAAAGTGATTTTATTAAGGTACAGCTCTAAAATTTCATCTTTGCTGAGCTCTTTTTCCATGCGCAAAGAAATAAAGGCTTCTTTTATTTTTCGTGTCCACGTTTGCTCAAAGCTCAAATAAAAGTTTCGTGCTAACTGCTGCGTGATGGTACTACCGCCGCCTTGAATTTCACCGGTACTAATTAATAAGGCGAAAGCACGGGCAACCCCGATTGGGTCAATTCCGAAGTGATCATAAAAGCGTTGATCTTCGGTGGCGAGAAAAGCATTGATAAGTGGTTGAGGAATATCTTCTAATTTGAGAGGAATTCGACGGATTTCACCAAACTGCGCAATCATTTCGCCGTCAGATGAATAAACCTGCATTGGTGTTTTCAAGCGTACTTCTTTGAGCTCAGCCACACTCGGTAAGTCGTCTTCCCAGTAGAAGTACAAACCAACCACGGCTATGGAGCCCAAAATAACTAGCGCCACTCCGACGCCAAGCACCCACTTAAAAATCTTCAATGAAAGCCCCTCTTATTCCTTTCGACTATACTGTTTTACAGGTTGCGCAATTAACGTTCATATTATAGAAAGATAAGGACAGAAACGTAATGTTTATTTAGATTGTGCAAAGAACTTTGCACAATGCTTACCTTTCTGCTTAATATGAGGTTCGGCATAGAACAATTTTAATAATATAATGCCATCAATACCGGTCCAATTCAGGGGAGCATTATGGGGCTATTTGGTCTGGGAAAAAAGCCTGGTCTGGGAATTGATATCGCTTCGGATGCAGTAAAGGCAATTGAACTCGTGCCTAGCGGCGATACTTACGACATTACACATGTTGCAGAAGTATCACTTCCGAAGAATTTAATTACCGACGACGAAATTTCAGATATTGAGAAGCTTGCTAAGATGATCACACAAGTGCGTAAGCGTATGGGCAGCACACGTGTCGCTGTGGCCGCCGTATCAGGAACGCAAGCCATATCGAAGCAGGTGCCGATGAGTCTCGATTTAGACGATGAAGCCATTGCTGAGAAAATTGAAAGTGAGGCTGAAGCACTTATCCCGTTTCCCATTAATGAAGTGCGTTATGATTTCGAAAGCCTTGGCGAACATCAAACCATGCCAGGGCAGCAACGTGTTCTCGTTACCGCAACCCGAACAATCAGTGTCGACAGCCGCGTCCAAGCGCTTGAGGGCGCAGGCTATAAAGTTGCCATTATGGATGTCGATAACCAAGCCATTACGCGCGCATGCAGTCATTTATTGCCGCACATGCACCCCGAGGTGCTTGAAAGCAAGTTGCCATATTTGATACTCGATATCAGCACCACCGCCATTCAAATTATTGTTGTCCATCAAGGTGAGGTCGCGTTTCAACGTCCACAATCTGGTGGTTTAACACCGTTACTGAGCGCCCTCGACGAAGACGGTAGCATCGACCATGGCGAAATTATGGCGAAGCTTCGCTCAGGTGATATCGACGATTTTCCAACGCTGATTATTCAAGACTTCTTGAGTAACTTGTGGAACCAAGTCAGCCGTAACGTCCAAATATACCAAAGCAACGCTACTGACAAAGGCTTTGCCGCCATCTTGTTGATAAACACCGGCGCCATGCTGCCGATGATTACCGAAGCCTTAGGCGAACAAGTTGAATACCCTGTACATGCACTCAACCCCTTTGAGCATTTTATTTTGCCAAGTAAGTATTCGCATTTACAAAATCACGGGCCACGTTTCGTTGAATCGATTGGTCTTGCGCTGCGGAGTTTTGCAACATGGCACATGTAAACCTACTTCCTTGGCGCGAAACGGCTCGGCAACGAGCGAAAACCCGCTTCGGTATTCATGCTGGTATCGCCGTTGGTATCGCAGCGATTATCTTTGGTGCAGCTTACATGGTGATCGGCGATTATAAGAGCTATCAGCAACGTCGGAATAACTTCTTACAGTCACAAATTCAAATTCTTGACGCACAAATTGCTGAAATCAACAGCATTAATAAGAAGAAACAAGAAATTTTGAACCGGATTAAACTGATTCAGTCGCTGCATGAAGATCGGAATACTGCCATTACTATTTTTAATGAATTGACTGAGCGCACGCCAGATGGGGTTTATCTGCACTCGCTTGAAAAACGCGACTTGCAGCTGATAATCAGCGGCCGTAGCATCTCAAATAATCGGGTTTCTGAGTTTTTACGTGATTTGAAAGAATCTGCCGTATTCGCCGACCCCGAATTGCGCAATGTAGTTTCAGCGAGCTCAGGTTCGCGCAGCAGAGCTCGCGGTGTTGATGCGAACTCAGATTACGACGCGTTTTCACTGGTGGTAACGATTGTGCCACCAACCACCACGGAGGCGAAAAAATAAGATGAGTATGGATAGCCTACGTGAACTAGATATTAACGAATTGCCATTCTGGCCACGCCCTTTCCGTATTGCCGTGTTGGTGATTATTGCAATAGCGGTGCTTGGTCTTAGCTATCATTTTATCTTGGCCGATGAGTGGGCGAACTATAAACGTGAAGTCGCCAAAGAATCGCAACTCAAACAGGATTACCAAACCAAGTATCAAACAGCGGTTAATTTACCTTTGTACCGTGAGCAACTTGCGCAACTTAATAGTGATCTTGAAACTCTATTAGCCATGCTACCGAACGATGATGAAACGCCAAAACTGCTTGATGATATCAGCTTAATTGGTACCAAGAGCGGCTTGCGCTTTGACCGAATTGAATGGCTGATGCCGCAACCACGCGAGTTCTATACAGCCTTACCCATGCGTATTGAGCTGAAAGGTGCTTATCACCAAATCGGTGATTTTGTCGGACAGATGTCGAGTCTTGATCGCATCATTAGTGTCAAAGATTTCAAAATGCAGTTGCAAGATGATGAAGGCACCTTGAGCCTTTCAGTTAATGCCGAGACTTATCGTCAACAAACGTTGAGGGCGCAACCATGATGAAAAAATTAATGGTGTCGCTAGCAACGTTTGGTCTATTGGCTGGCTGCGCACCAACAGGGCATCAAGATCTAGAACAGTTTACAGCCGAGGTTCAGCAAAATGCGAAACCAGGTATTAGCCCACCTCCTGAATTACCGGAGCTCGAGCGAATTCAATATACTGGTGCGGACATTCGCAACCCGTTTCAACCTACCCCGTTGCGTGACAATACCGCGCAAGCTGCTGGTCAAAACTGCCCGCAACCGACACTAGGGTCACCGAAGGGCGGCCTAGAGGGTGTTGCCTTAGACCAATTAGCGCTGAGTGGCACCATGCGCTCTGGTAACGGCCAATTACTCGCCTTGTTAGTTTCGAACGAGGGGAAATTATTCCGCGTACAACGTGGTGATTTTATTGGTCTTGATAACGGCCGCATCACTGCAATTACTCCACAACAAATTTCGATTCGTGAATGGTTAGCAACTGGCGATGGTTGTTGGCAACAGCGCGACGTATCGTTAACCTTGCTGAACTCGCAAAGGAGCTCGAACTAATGAAGCACTTAATCCGTACCTTATGTCTACTGCTGTTGATGCCGCTTGCGGTATCGGCCAATGAGCTCTTACGGGTTGAGCAGATTGCGCTGAATAAAGATCGATTTAATCTTGAAGCGCACTTTTCAAAACGTGTCGAGTCGCCTGTTGTTACCCGTAGCAGTAATAAGAATCTCCATGAGTTTTTATTACTGGGCACTAGCGCCAACATGCCTGATGGCCGTTTAGATCTGCCAAACCATCCTTTGCTCGATTACGTTGAGATTGAACAGCAACGTGAAGACCTTATGCTGCGTGTTTATACCAAAAAGCCGCTTGAAAACCTGATGAGTCGTTTTGGTGAAGTGATGGTATTAGTGTTCGTTGCACCAAAAGATGGTAGCGAGCCAGCACAGTCAACCGCTAAACCGGCTGCTGAAAAGCCTGCCGCAAGCAAACCTGCAACCGCGAAGCCAGCGCAGCCACAACCGGAACCAGAAGCCGTTGAGAGTAAACCTACACCGGCGAAACCAGCACCAGTGAAAGCGGAAACAACCAAACCGGCTGAGCAGCCACGCGCTGAGGTTCGTACGGATAGTAAGCAGGTACCTGAAAAAACCGCGGTTACCAACATCAATTTCTTCCGCCTACCGAATGATGTGGGTCAGGTAAGTATTGCCTTAAACACAGATAATGTTGAGCACGAAGCGCGTATGCGTGGCAATGATCTTGAGTTGATTCTGTATGATACAGAGTTGCCAGAAGATCTATTGTATGTGCTTGATGTCAGCCAATTCGCAACACCTGTTGCTTATGTTGAAACGTTCCGTGATGGTCGTCACAGCCGAATCAAAATTGCCGGTAAGCGCAAGTTCAAGCATCAGCTCGAACAAATTGATGGCTATTTACGACTGAACCTTGCCGAAGCACCGCAAGTGGATGCGCAAGAAGCCAAAGCAAAATCGAGCCAGAAGCCGATTTCACTGAACTTCCAAGATGTTCCAGTACGCCAATTACTGCAGATTTTGGCTGATGAAAACAATCTAAACCTTGTCGCTAGTGAATCAGTAACCGGCAACATTACCTTGCGCTTAGAAAACGTACCGTGGGAGCGTGCGCTTGAAACGATCTTGCGCGTTAAAGGCTTGGATAAGCGTTACGATGAGAACATTTTGATTGTTGCGCCGGCTTCTGAACTTGCGCAGCGCGAAGCTGAGCAGCTAGAAAGCCAACAACGCATGCAAGAGCTGGCGCCGCTAGAAAGCTCGTACATTCAAATTAACTATGCGAAAGCCGAAGAGATTGCTCAAATTCTGCGTACCGATAGCTCCGATCTTCTTTCAACTCGCGGTGCGGTGACGGTTGATGAGCGCACAAACACCTTATTAGTGCGCGATACGCCAGAACAAATTGATACTGTGAAGGCGATGGTTGCAGTACTCGATGTGCCAGTGAAGCAAGTGATTATCGAAGCGCGTATGGTTACCGTTCGGGACAATATTAGCGATGAACTGGGTATTCGTTGGGGTATCACCGAACCAACATTAGATACTTCGGTACCACCGCCTTGGGGAACCGGTACCAACGTCACGGGCGATTTCAATGTGAACCTACCAATCGCTTCACCGGCAGCCACTATTGGATTCTAGGTTGCGAAGCTCGCAGATGGCCGATTACTTGACCTTGAATTGTCAGCGCTTGAGCGTGAAAACAAAGGTGAGATTATTGCTAGCCCGCGTATAACGACAGCTAACCAGAAAGAAGCCTACATTGAACAAGGTACAGAAATTCCTTACGTTGAAAGCGCTTCATCAGGTGCAACGTCTGTTCAGTTCAAAAAGGCCGTATTGGGCTTAACTGTGACGCCGCAAATCACGCCTGATAACCGCGTGATTCTTGACTTAGTGATCACTCAGAACACCCGTGGTGAAACTGTAAGTACACCAACTGGCCCTGCGGTATCCATTGATACGCAAGAAATTAGTACTCAGGTGTTGGTTGAGAACGGTGAGACGATTGTACTGGGCGGTATCTATCAGCAACAAATCTTGAATGACATTTCAAAAGTGCCGTTGCTGGGTGATATTCCGTACGTTGGCGTGTTGTTCCGTACCGATAGCCAAGTTAACGAAAAGCGTGAATTGTTAATTTTCGTCACACCACGAATTGTAACGAATACGCCGTAAACCTTGCTTATGTAGCTGTGACTTGCGATAATCGCGCATCTTTTTGGTTGGGTAAAGGAAGGTCTTGAGACACTCCGGATTCCGTGAGTCACAGCTAGTTAAATAAGTGAAGTAACACATCAATATGGCTGAAA
The DNA here is from genome assembly GCA_002279005.1 of Idiomarina sp. 34-48-12. Lineage (GTDB taxonomy): Bacteria > Pseudomonadota > Gammaproteobacteria > Enterobacterales > Alteromonadaceae > Pseudidiomarina. The sequence continues at coordinate 39,409 of NCJS01000003.1, forward strand.
AACGTAACATTTTCTTAGTGGGCCCTATGGGCGCCGGTAAAAGCACAATCGGGCGACAATTAGCCCGCCAACTCCATCTCGAATTTTTTGATTCTGACACCGAAATCGAACGCCGTACCGGCGCCGATATCTCTTGGGTGTTTGAGTTAGAAGGCGAAGAAGGTTTTCGTTTACGCGAAGAAAAAGTTATCGAAGAACTTACTGAGAATACCGGTATCGTGCTCGCGACTGGTGGCGGCTCTATCTTAAGTAAAGAAAGCCGTAACCGACTTTCAGCTCGTGGCGTGGTGGTGTATTTACAAACCACCATTGAGAAGCAACTTGCACGCACACAACGCGACAAGCGCCGCCCCTTGATTTCCGAAGCAGACAACCCGCGTGAAGTGCTCGAAAACCTCGCTGAATTACGTAATCCGCTGTATGAAGAAATCGCTGACATTGTTGTGCGCACTGATGAGCAAAGCACCAAGGTCGTGATTGATCAAATTATCGAAAAAGTAGGTTTATAACTTACCAAGCTTTTAATGTCGGAGGCGCTCATGCAGAACACCACACAGCAAATCATCGTGGGTTTGGGTGAGCGCAGCTACCCTATCGATATCGGCGCTGGATTACTCTCACGCGCCCCGTTATTCGAGCAATTACCACAACAAGTTTTATTGCTCTCAAACACCATCGTTGATCCGTTGTATGGCGACCAAGTGCGCGCTCAATTACAACAACACACGGTAGTGACGCACCTCGTTGAAGACGGTGAAGGCGCTAAAAGTTTCGCCAATTATGAAGCCATAATGGACACTCTTATTCGCCATAACTTTAACCGTGACTGCGCCATTATTGCGCTGGGTGGCGGTGTTGTTGGTGACTTAGCTGGCTTTGTTGCCGCAACCTACCAACGCGGTGTTGGCTTCTATCAAATTCCAACCACACTCTTAGCACAAGTCGATTCATCGGTCGGTGGCAAAACCGCAATTAATCACACCGGTGGTAAAAATTTGGTTGGTGCGTTTTATCAACCACAAGCCGTATTGATTGATACCAACTGCTTAAAGACGCTGAACGCACGTGATTATGCCTGTGGCTTAGCCGAAGTGGTGAAATACGGCATTATTGCCGATGCTGAATTCTTTGCTTGGTTAGAAGCACATCAGAACGAACTCAACCAACGCGATGCAGTAGCGCTGACCTACGCCATACAGCGCAGCTGTGAAATCAAAGCTGAGGTAGTTGCGGCTGATGAGCGTGAGCAATCGGTGCGCGCACTCTTGAACCTTGGGCACACCTTTGGGCATGCGATTGAAGCGGCGCATTATGAGAGCTGGAAACACGGTGAGGCCGTTGCTGCTGGCACCATCATTGCCGCCTACCTGATGCATCAACAAGGCCGCCTCAGTAGCCATGAACTCACCCGCATTGAAACGCTCTTACAACAACTGAAGTTGCCGGTACGTGCGCCAGAAATGCCATTAGAGCGCTGGCAGACCTTCATGCAACGTGATAAAAAAGTACAAGCCGGTGTGGTTCGGTTAGTGTTGCCAACAGCTATCGGACAAGCCTGTCTCGAGCCTTGGTCTGATTGGCAGGCAATTGGTAACGCCATTGCAGCCATGAGCCACCCCGACGCACATAGCCCTTTATAATAAAATGAGCCGAGTAGCATGACGAAGCAGCGCGCCTTTCTGAAATGGGCAGGCGGTAAGTACAACCTCATTGAATCAATCACCGCGGTTTTGCCCGAGGGCAATAAACTGATTGAACCATTTGTAGGCGCTGGCTCGGTATTTCTTAATACCGACTACCCGAAATACTTACTCAACGATGTGAACCCTGACTTAATTACGCTGTTTAAGTTTGTGAAGCGGCGCCCAAAGCGTTTCATTGAAGATGCCCGTAAGTTGTTTTGCATGGCGAATAACACACCTGAAGCTTACTATGCGCTGCGCCAACAATTTAACGCCAGTACTGATCCGTATGAGCGTTCGTTGCTATTTTTATATCTCAATCGCCACGGCTATAACGGGTTGTGTCGTTATAATTTATCAGGGCAATTTAATGTCCCGTTTGGACAGTATCAGCGTCCCTATTTCCCACAGGCAGAGATTGAGTTTTTCGCCGAAAAAGCACAGCGTGCGACATTTACTTGCATGGGCTTTGAGCAAGTATTTCGTCGAGCGCGCAAAGGCGATGTGGTTTATTGCGATCCGCCCTATGCACCACTGAGTTTAACCGCGAACTTTACCAGTTATGCTTGTGGTGGCTTTGGGATGGATGACCAAACCGAGTTGGCTCGTCGCGCTGAACATACGGCAAGAAAACGCGGTATTCCGGTGCTGATTAGTAACCACGACACTGAATTTACTCGGTTACTATATAAAAAAGCCGAATTAGAAAGCCTGCAAGTGGCGCGGTTCATTAGCCCGAAAGGCGATAGCCGCGGTAAGGTTGCGGAACTCTTGGCGCTATATCAGCATGATCGCAATAATGTTGTTGCCCTTACCCCAGAAATAAGACCTGAATTACGGAAGCGTTTACGATGAACTGGCAGTTAAAAGCTTTTGCTGAACTCACGACTACCGAGCTTTACGACATTATTCAACGCCGCGAACAGGTGTTTGTGGTGGAGCAAACCTGTCCCTATTTAGATGCCGATGGTAGCGATGTCAACGCTCTACATTTATGGGCCGATAGCGATAAAGAAACGGTTGTGGCCTATGCGCGTATCTTTCTTGGCGAAGGTGGCGATGGCTACAGTCGCATTGGTCGTGTTCTCACCGCGCAGTCGGTGCGCCGTTTCGGGCTGGGTCGCGAGCTAATGCAACGCGCACTGGATGTCTGCCATACCTATACACCGCAATTGCCAATTCGCTTGGGTGCCCAAGTGTATTTGCGCGCATTCTATGAAAGCTTTGGCTTTGTTGCCATTAGCGAAGAGTACTTAGAAGACGACATTCCGCACATTGATATGGAACGCCAACCATGAGCGAAACCCCATCCGACAGCGCCTTCGTTTTAGAACAAAGCGCGGACGGGTTACAACTGCGTTGGTTAGACCAACCGAAAATGCACCCACTACGCCTAGATTTCTTAGCCGGTAAAACCGCATTTCGTGCAGCGCAAGCGCGCATCAAAGACGAAGCAATAGCGCGTGCCTGTGGTCTGCACAAATTAAAGAACCCAAGCATTTTAGACGCAACCGCTGGTCTAGGTCGCGATGCCCAAGTACTAGCTCAATTAGGCGCAGTGGTTGGCTTGAACGAGCGCCACCCGATTGTGAAGCAGCTACTTGCCGACGCCTTAACCCGACTGCATGAAGCCATGCCAGAATGGCAGCATCGTCTATACTTGGTGGACGTTAGCAGCTCAGACGACATTGCGGACGACAGCTTTGACGTGGTTTATTTGGACCCGATGTACCCAAAAGGTGATCGCAAAACCAAAGCAGCCGTAAAGAAAGACATGCAAATGTTTCAACAGCTTGTCGGCGCCGATGAAGACGCCGATGATTTGTTGCGACCTGCGCTACGAATAGCCCGTCAGCGGGTGGTGGTTAAGCGCCCCCAGCATGCTGACTTTTTAGCTGGTGTTTCCCCGCATGCCCAAGTGGTTAGCAAGAAACACCGCTTTGATCTTTATTTTCCGGAGCAACATCATGATTAAAACGAATGACAGAATTCCTGCTGGTACGTTGACTGCACTTGGCGAAGTTGGTTTGCAACAATTTAACCCAGCTGAGTTATTTGCCAAAGGCACGCACGTGTTATTTGCTGTACCGGGTGCGTTCACCCCAACCTGCTCTGAAAAGCACTTACCAAGCTTTGTAAAGCATGCCAATGACCTGCGTGCACAAGGCGCTCAGACCATTGCCTGTGTAGCAGTAAACGATGCTTTTGTGATGAAAGCTTGGGGCAAGGCCCTGAATGTTGATGATAGCGTGATGCTGCTTGCTGACGGCGATGTGTCATATCACCAACAGTTGGGTTTAATTAAAGAAACAGGCAGCTTTGGCGGTACCCGCGCGGAGCGTTATGCCATGGTCATTACCGACGGTGTGATCACCCACTTGTTTGTTGAGGACGAGAAAACTTACGGCGTCAGCAGCGCTGAGCACGTACTCGAAGCTCTGCAAGGTTAATGCCGTGTCGCAGCCTGCCGTACATGATGTGATTGTGATTGGGGCCGGCGCTGCTGGTCTGCATTGTGCGGCAACTGCAGCAAAGCGTGGTCGACGGGTACTGGTGCTCGATCACGCCAAGCAAGCTGGTAAGAAGATTTTGATCTCGGGCGGTGGTCGCTGCAACTTTACTAATATGTATGCCAGCCCCGAGAACTACCTCTCTGAAAATTCGCATTTTTGTAAATCGGCACTAAGTCGCTATACCCAGTGGGATTTCATTGGGTTAGTCAACGACTACGGTATTGCTTACCACGAGAAAACACTGGGCCAGCTATTTTGCGATAACAGCGCCAAAGATATCGTCAATATGCTGATGAAAGAATGCAGCAAACACGGCGCCCACGTACAATTACGCACCGAAGTGCTGAGTGTCGAACACACAGCTCATGGCTATGTGGTAAATACATCGCAGGGCTTGCTACAAGCCGAGAAAATCGTTGTTGCTTGTGGCGGGTTGTCGATGCCAAAACTCGGCGCAACCCCGCTCGGATATCAGCTCGCCGAGCAATTTGGCCATCGTATTGTGCCCGTGCGCGCAGGGTTAGTGCCATTTACCCTGCATGATGCCGATAAGCAACGCTATGCCGAACTCTCTGGGCTCTCGGTTGATGTGGTGGCGAGTAATCAGCGCGCCAGCTTCAAAGAGGCCATGTTGTTTACTCATCGCGGCGTGTCAGGGCCTTCCATGCTGCAAATATCGTCGTATTGGCACCCAGGCGAAGCTGTCGAAGTGAACCTGCTTCCGCACGAAGACGTGTTTGCCAAGCTCAATGAATTGCGCCATAGCCGACCGCGCATGAGTTTACGCACCGTCGTACAAGAATGGTTTCCCAAACGCCTCGCACTCACCTTATGCGAGCAGTATCAGTGGCCGGATAAAAATCTTGCCGACTGCAATAATGCGTTACTTCAACAAGTTGCAGATACCCTACACCAATGGCCCTTAAAGCCTAACGGCACGGAGGGCTACCGCACCGCAGAAGTCACCCTCGGTGGCGTGGATACCAATGAAGTGAGTTCGAAAACCATGGAAAGCCGTTTGCAGCCTGGCTTGTATTTCATTGGCGAAGTACTTGATGTGACCGGCTGGTTAGGTGGCTACAACTTCCAGTGGGCGTGGTCGAGCGGCTGGGTTTGCGGCGAGAGTCTCTAAACCGATTTGGGGACTGCCCTCAAACATAAATTATCTCACTGTGATCTGCTCACCATGGTTTTCAGTACTACACTCAGTTCAAGTCACTCTTTTCATATTGCTTCGACTGGGAGAACTCTCATGAAAAAATCGATTGGTTTATTGGCGGCACTGGTAGCATCTGCTCTGCTGGCTCCGACAGCATTTGCACAAGACGAGAAAGCAGCATTGGTGCCGTGCAATGGCGCAAAGGTGACAATATCTTTTACTTCGCCGGTGAAGCGCTAGGTTGGCGTGGTCTTCGCAATGACGTCTGGTTATTTGAAGCTACCGTGGGCTTTGATGAAGGTCGCGAAGAGGCTGATTCGGATGACGGCCGCTTGAATGGCCTCGGCGAGTCAGATGAAGGTGCTGAATTCGTGCTACAAGCACGCCGTGCTTTTAATGCCGATTGGCGTTATTGGCTTGATGGTCGCATCATCGCCGGTGAAGACGGAAATATTGGTCTGTTTGGCGTTGGCCGTCGCTTCGGTGAGCAAAACGATGGCACTGGTTCTGAATTAGCTGTTGTTGCGGTGTTTCACGATAGCGATCGTGCTAACAAAGATTTCGGCATTACCGCCGCACAATCAACTGCATCAGGTTTACCTGCCACCAGCTTAGATAGCGGCATTCGTTCGGTTGGCGTGCATTATAATTATCGTCAATATATTAATGAGAATTGGTTGGTTTTCGTTGAGGGTCTTTATGAGCACTACCTTGGCGATGTTGCTGATAGCCCAATTACTCGCAACAACTATGAAGCGGAATTAGGCGTCGGATTTATTTACCTATTCTAACCTACATTTAACGTATATGGCTCAGGCTCGTAAAATGTAAATCAATTTTGCGTTCCTGAGCGGTTTTAAAGTGCGCGAGCGCGAAAGCGCTTGCCTTTAATTTTATCGTTATTGATGAGGTTGAGTGCGTGCTTTGCCGCGCCCTGTTCAACGGTAACAAACGCCCAGTTACTTTGAACTTTAATTTTTCCAATGTGCTGCATGGTGAGCTTATTATCTCGCGTGAGCGCGCCGACAATATCACCAGGGCGTAATTTGTCTTTCTTGCCGCCACTTAACTGCAACGTCACCCAATCCGATTGCAGCGGCTTACTCGCAGCCGGTGCGGTAGGTAATGGTTGCAGACGAACCGGTTCA
>NCJS01000212.1 GCA_002279005.1 Idiomarina sp. 34-48-12
ACTTGGCTGCTTGGGTAATCGATAGCCAAGAGTCGCATTTGTTTGTGAGGTTGACTTTATGCATGAGGCACTTAGACAAAACGGTCAGTTGACCATTTATTCAGCGTTTTCTCCAACTCGGGCAACAGTGCACTTGCTGCATCAATGTCGCCAGGTAAATCGCCCAACAATATTGAGTTTCTAACCCAAGATTTAAGAGCCTCTTGGTTGTTTACTTCGTGACCATTTCCTAGTGCAGTAACGAGAGCATTACTAGCACCATCGATATTAGCGAGCGACATCAACTGACGTACGATCTTCGTAGCTTGACGCTCGATAAAGTCGTACACCGGTCGTTCCTTTTTGTCGTAGCTTAGAGCTTTTAGTTGACCGCTGGGAGTACGTTCAAAATCACGCACGAGCCGCTCAATTTCGGCGATTAAACCGAAGTCACTCAAATCATGAATGGACTTTGTGAATTTCACATCGAGGACCCAATTGCATACTGCAATGAAATCTTCTGAGGCTTGTTGATAGCAGCGAGCAATTTGTAGCTCATCGATATAGCTTGCTTTGAGTTTGTCTAAGAAGGGACGACGGAAATATGGAAACACTTGCATCGCAATACCCGCTACGTGTGAAACGGTAAGGTCATTTTGCATAGGTAAACGAACTTCTGAGTTAGTCATGAGAATTCCTTAAATTTACTAAGATTTAAAATCTGCTTAAGTTAGAAACTGATTTGGGTGATTAACTAAACTTAATGAGCTCGAAAATCCGAACTACGCCAATTGAGGCCTAAGTCTTGCTCAATTGCCTCGAGTGTTCGTCGAAGCATGTCTTCGACGATTGGAACTTGGGATAAAATTCGGGGAATACCGCCAAGGGTAAATACGATATTGACCCACGAATAAACCGCCTCGAGGTTGCTCGATTCATCACCAAAACCGATGTGAGGTGCTAAATCGCATCCGGGCTTAATCACCAATGAAATGTATAATTGCCGAGCGACGACACGTTGAAACTTTGCGTCTCGCTCGCAAAGGGAATTATTGGATTGCTTAAACGTATAAGACGTTTCGATAACCTGATTCATAGCGCCCCCTAAACCGTCATATCGAAGTTTTGCTTTAACAAACGCTCAAATGCGCTGCCATCCTGGCGGGTCAGGTTTGGTACATAACGCGAGTAAACTCGAAATAACATCTCAGTCGTTGAATGACCCATCTGTCGAGCAATCCACTCGGGACTTTCGCCAGAGGCTAGCCAGAGCGTCGCGGCAGTGTGCCGAGTTTGATAGGGGCGGCGCTGGTTAAGATCCAAATAGCGTAATAATGGATACCAAACGCGTTTGGTTACATTGTTGTGCGACAATGGTGTGCCAGCTGTTGTACAAAATACAAAGTCACAGTGTGCTGTCACCGCATGTTGATTTTTCAATGCTTCGTAAGTCAGGTCATTCATATTAATGGCACGGTATGATGTGTCATTCTTTGTGTCCTGAATTACGCCGCGCACCAAGGCTCGCTTCACGATGATTTGACGCCGCGTGAAATCAACGGCATCCCACTGCAATCCGTCGATTTCAGCAGTACGCATCCCAGTAAAAAAGCGCACAGTATAATAACTTTTGAAGTCTTCGCGCACGGTTTGGAGAATTAAGCGAACCTCCTCAATACTGAACGGCTCTACGTCAGAGCGCGGAACTTTAAGTGATTTAATTCCCTCATAAGGTGAGCTAAAATTGTAGCGGTTGGCTGCCTCATGCAAAATCATGCGCAATGGCGTCATGATGTGGTTAATCCGCGATGACGATAACGG
>NCJS01000213.1 GCA_002279005.1 Idiomarina sp. 34-48-12
AGTTGAATTTACGCTTCATTTTAGTGATGGTGATAGTGTAAGCTTCGACGCCGAAGTTCGATCAATCCGTTAATAGGGATCACATTCATGAAAAAAATTGTAGTAGCTATTCTTGCTCCAGCGTTCTTAATCTCTGGTGCTGCTCAGGCAGACACATTACTTGGTATTTATGCAGGTGGCCAAGTTTGGGATACTGAAAATACCGGTAATTTTGGCTCAGGCAATGGCAATCAGTCATTCGGTTTTGCTGACGAGAAACAAAAGAGCTTTTATTTAGCATTTGAGCATCCAGTACCACTGTTACCAAACATCAAAATTCGTGATAACGAGTTATCAACCCAAGGTACGGTAACGCTATCAGAAGACTTCACCTACAACGGAGAAGGTTACACGGCGGGTACATCACTCGCTAGTTCTATCGACCTAAGCCACACTGATATCACGCTCTATTATGAGATTTTTGACAATGACTTGTTGTCATTCGATATTGGTGTAACCGGTAAGAAAGTTGACGGTCTATTAGCTGTTCGAGATGCACAATCTGAGAACTCCCTAGAGAGTGATGGTTGGATTCCAACCGGTTATGCACAACTACGAGTAGGTATTCCAGCTACGCCACTGACTATCTATGGCTTAGCTAACGCGGTGAGTATTGATGATAGCAGTGTGCGTGATATTGAAGCCGGTATCGAATATCGATTGATTGAGAATTTGGCTGTCGATCTGAATTTGCAATTGGGTTATCGCGATATCACTATCGAGCTTGATGACTTAGATGGTATTTACTCAGATTTGCAGTTTAAAGGTCCTTATTTAGGTTTAGAAGTCCATTTCTAAACCGAAAGGTATATGAGAATTTAGCTTAGTAATACGGTGTCACTGTAGCGGCGGTCATACGATAGCCGACTACAGCGACATCGCCTTCCACACGTTTTACTTCAATTGTGCCCTCTACCCACACGGCATCAAACGTATCTTCGTATTTAACACCATCGGCGAAATCGACTAAAACAATTTGATTTGGCGGCGGCGGTGGTACGTGAACACAGGCACCAAAGTACGGTACCAACAAGAACTGAGTGACTTTCTCTGCGTCGCCTTCGAGTTGCACCACATAACCAGGAATTTTGATTTTCTTTCCATCTAAGCTCTCAACCATTGGTGCATCAAGCTCTGGTTGAATGGCTAGCTCTGGGTTGGCATCGTAAAACGCCTGACTGCGCACTGGCGGTGGCTTGTATCCCTCAGGTACTAACTCCTTCCAATGGGTGGTTTGGTAGTCCTGGGCAAGTACTGGCGGTGCGATAAAGCAAAGTACAGTCGTTAACAATACAGCAGAAATAAATCTCATAATCGAATCGTCAATCCATCAGCTAAGGCATTGCGATAGGCTCGCCATGCCGGAATAAAACTCAATAATACGGCAGCAATAAGTACCGCCCCAGCAAATACCAACTCAGTTGCGGTTAATGGCGTTGCACGCAAAAGCATGCCTGTATTCTCCAATAGCCAATCTGAACCGAAACCGAGCATTAAAAAGAGCATTGAGATACCAACGGTTACACCAGCAATCGCTAGTAAAAATGCTTCACTCACCAGTAGTCCAAATATCGTGAACGGGCCGGCCCCAATAGAGCGTAGGACAGCCATTTCACGCCGTCGTTCCCGTAAGCTTGCTAACAAAGTCGTGAGCATACCTAACAAGCCGGTGGCAACAACCAATGCAGACACTGCAAATAATGCTTTTTCGAATAGATTTAACGTGCGCCACAACTCAGTCAGTGCAAGACCCGGCAT
>NCJS01000077.1 GCA_002279005.1 Idiomarina sp. 34-48-12
CTGATCTAGCGCATCAATGGTGCGTCGAAGAGTGGGAAAGAAAACAATGTCGCTACTGCTGTAACGTTTAGCAAAATCACGAGCGGCAAGCTCTGAAAAGGTACCGGCGGGGCCAAGCGTAGCAATTTTAGTGGTCACAACAAATTTCTCACGACTCAAATAGGTTGCAGGAATGTCTACAACCTACAGCGTTTTTTGTACTGACGCCAGCACCAAAAATAAATGCCGCTAACTGGCAAAATAATTAGAGCTAAACCGCCTAAAAGCACGACGGTAAACCAAACTAAGCCACCAACTACTGCAACATGCACAGGGAAAATCATCTGGCTGACTTGGTAACCTTTACTATCGTAGCGTAAATCGTAAACGCTGGTGACTGCGCCAGTCTCTGCATCAAATTGCACATGGCTGCGACCATTTGGATGCCATTCACCCGGAAACGTCATACGCAAACTCAGGTTCGACAACGAAACAAGTTGCGGTTGATGTTCAGGTAATAATTGGCGCGCGCGGTCAAAGCGTTGCTGCCAATTATGCGCCGGTGCTACTTGCTGCCATTGCTGCGCCGTCATCGGTTGCGGTTGTTGCTCGGGCGCTAGTGCCGTTAAGCCAGCGCTCACTGCCGCAGCATACATAATGGCGGTGCCGGTAAGCATGCCGATGAATACCGGCAAAAATAAGACGCTACCCATCACTTTATGTAACTGAAATAAGGAGCTAGCAAAACTTCGATGCCACGGCCATACCCAGCGAATGGTCAATAGTCGCCGAGACCAATGACGCGGCCACCAACGAACGATGCCGGTGATAGCAAGAAGTAATCCGACGAAACCGATATAACCAAGTAAGTCTTTACCCAGTTCTTTGAGCAACAAATGGTGATGGAATTCCACCATGATGCCCACAAGGTCACTTAAGTACGGGCGTTCGAGTATTTGTTCGCCGTTCGCATTATAGTAATGGCGTGCTCCCGATGGCGTAACAATTTCAAGCCACGGATTCGCCTCGCGCGGCATGTAGGCATAGCCATCGTCGTAGCGGTCAAAAACCTCAGCCGCAGTTTGTTCAGTCGGCAATTGCTCGAGCTGCAACTGTGGATAGCGCCACTGCAATAATTCGACTTTGTATAATAGCAACGTGCCCGTCAAAGCGACGAGCACGAGCCATATGCCAAAGAATAAGCCGAACCAGCGATGCAGCTTGGTTAGAATTGATAGAACCAATTGATGCTCACTGTACGGCCACGACCAGCAAAGTTAGTGCGATCAGCACCAGCAGTTTGCGCATAATAGGTCAGGTAATATTCATCCAATAGGTTCTCGATACCCACAGTGAACAAACCGTAATCTGGTGAATCGTAGTTCATCTGCAAATCAACGGTTTGATAGCCTTCAAAATTATTGATGGCTTGCTCACCGGTGTAGATATCACGGTCGAATAAATAGTTTACTTGCAGACGCGTGTTGACCATATCGGTCCATTGCTGCTGCCAGCTTACATTCATACGGCGTGGTGCAATGTTACGGCCACCCAATTGTGTATCGACCACGTTATCGGCGTCGCTATCATATTCACCGTCGGTATCCGCATAGTTCAAATCAAAGCTGGTATTGTTCGATAGTGCATAACTTGCTGAGAACTCGATACCGTCAATTTCAGTGCGCTCACGAGCAACTGAGAAAATGCCATCTTCGTTTGGCTGTAAACGTGCGCCTAAATCTGATTCAGAGGTGAAATAGCTCAGGCTTGCGCGAATTGCTTGCCCACGATACTCAACACCCACTTCGCGGTTATCTGCGATCACCGGCTGTAGATCTAAAAAGCTATCAACACTTAAATCAGGCGTATTAATACCACGTAGCACACGACCAACATCAGGCATGCTAAAACCTTCTGAATAACTTGCAAATGCACGTATTGAGTCAGTAAACGCATAAACCACGCCTAGGTTTGGAAGTAATTCGTTGAACGATGGCTCGCCACCTTCAACAAAGGTGCTGTTATAAGCGTAGAGCGTCGTGAAATCATCGACATTGAGCTTGCCATATTCGTAACGCAAACCACCACTGACGGTGAGTCCATCTTGCTGATAACGCAATTGTGCAAACGGCGCCCAGTTATCGAATGTGGTTTCTGGTACCCACTTACGGTTGGTTTGTGCCAATTCTTGGAAGGTTCTGTCACGTAAGTAATCGACACCAGCACTTAAATCAACTGGCGAATCTGCTAACGCACTCCAATTCATCGTTAAGCGTGAACCGAACTTGTTCGAGTCGTTACGTGATTGATCGAAAATATCGTCGCCATAAGCAGGATCTTGAAAGGTGGCATAGCTTCCGCCACCGTATAGTGCCGAAAAATCTTGTACGAACACTTGCCAGTTCAAATCAGCGCCTAGCACTGATTTATTTTTATAAGTTAACGTGGCTGTCGTGACTTTATTTTCAGCTGGGTCACCTTCGCTTGGCTGTTTCACAGAAATAGCGGCGATACCTTCTGCACGGTTGCCGTCCACAGGTGAAAAATCACCGTTACCTTGCAAGTTGAAGTGGTTCACCATCAATTCAACGTGCTGTTGGTCGTCGATGTTGTAACCAACTTTGGTGAATACATCGAAGCTTTCTGAATCTTGAGTATCACCTTGGGTGACATCGGTGCCAATGAAGTCGCCGTTGCCGTCTACGTACATGCCAGTGCTACGCAACTGCGCGCCAGCAACAACCTGCCAATCGCCTGACACATGGCGAGTTAAATAACCCGCGCGATAGCTTAAACCATCGCTAAATTCTTCTGGTGAGGTCGTTAAACCGGCAACAAATTCTTGTTCTGAGCCGTTCGTTGCTGATTTCGTCACGATATTAATAATACCGCCACTTGCACCCATACCTTGAATAGCACTAGCGCCGTGGATAATTTCAACGCGCTCAATCATCAACGGATCAATGGTATAGCTTGCGCGTGACCCATTTCGTAATGGGTTTGACTGCGGTACGCCATCAATTAAATAGAGTGGTTCACGGCCGCGTAACGTCTCACCTGCGCTCGTCAGCTTTTGGCGCGATGGTGAAAAGGCAGGAACTAAGTTACCAAGCACATCTGACAATGAGTCAGCGACGGCCAGTTGTTCGCGAATTTCTTCACCGTCAATCACAGTCACCGTTGCAGCAATGCTGCTAGCAGGCTGCGAGGTGCGGGTTGCAGATACTTGTATCACTTCATCAACGGCTGTCGATGTATCTTGTGCGAAAGATATATGTGGTGTGGTGATCAATGCTGTAGTAACAGCTAACGTTAAAGCGTTAAGGCGCATGACTTCTCCCCAAAATAGAGCGACCTAAGTGATTGCGCTAATGATAACGATTCGCATTTGAATTGCAATAGCGTTAGGAGGTTTTATTGCGAAATGTCATAATTCGGGGGTAGAAATTGCATAAATCACGAAGCCTTGGCACTATTAACAAATAGCTTTTATCTAAGCTGTCATTGAAGCCGAACAATAACAACAAAAGGCCATTCCTATGAGTTGGATGTCTGTTTTACCACCACTTGTCGCCATTTTGGTGGTGTTTTGGCGAAAAGAAGTCATCGTCGCATTACTACTCGCCATTATGACATCTGAGATGCTACTCACCCTGCAAGGTGGCGAATCGGTTCTACTCACCTTTACCGCGACCATTGAACGCATTGTTGCCGTTTTTGGCTCGGCCAGTAACACGCGCATACTCGTTTTCAGCTTGATGGTTGGTGCGCTACTCGCTTACATTCGCGAATCCGGCGGCGTTGCGGCAACGGTAGAAACATTACTTGCGCGCGGTTTGGGTAAAACCAAGCGCAGCGCCAGTTTAATGACCGTGTTTACCGGTGTTTTTGTATTTATTGAATCGAATTTGAGTGTGCTTACGGCAGGTATCTTGTCACGCGGGTTGTTTGAAAAGCTTGGCATGAGCCGCGCACGCCTAGCGTACCTAATTGATAGCACCAGCGCCCCAGTGTGTATTTTGATATTACTGAACGGCTGGGGTGCCTACGTACTTGGCATGATTGAGCAACAAGGATTGCCGGGCTCGTCCGTCAGCACGCTTTGGGCCACCATTCCTTATAACTTTTACGCTCTCGTTACACTGAGCATCGTGTTTTATACCGCGTTTTCGGGCAAAGTATACGGGCCAATGCGCACCGTTGAGCAACAACCCCAGCCGCATCAAGATATTCCAGAACATGTACCAAGCAACAGCAAAGCGCGCTATATGTTGGTACCTCTTGCGGTGATGGTATTTGGTATGGTTGCCTTTATGTTTGGCACGGGTGGCGGCGATATTACCCAAGGCGACGGCTCAAAATCGGTTCTGTATGCAACCGCCTTAGCGTGCGTCGTGGCGTATATCATGTTGTTGGTTAGCCGACGCAATAGTCATCAACAACTGGTTGATATCGGCTTTAAGGGCATGAGCGAGTTATTGCCTCTAGTCAGTATCGTTCTGCTCTCATTGGCTCTTGGTAGCAGCCTGCGTGAGTTAGGTACCGGCATCTTTTTGGCAAACTTAGTCGGCGATTTTCTACCGCTTTACTTAATTGCACCAATGCTATTCTTAACCGGGGCTTTGATATCGTTTACCACCGGCACCTCGTGGGGAACCTTTGCTATTTTGATTCCGATTGCGGCGCCAATGATTATTGCGCTTGATTTGCCAGCACCATTGCTGTTGGCAGCCGTATTAGGTGGCGGCGTATTTGGTGACCACTGCTCACCAATTTCAGATACCACAGCAGTATCTGCGTTGGCTTCGGGGTGTGACTTACTCGAGCACGTACGCACGCAACTGCCTTATGCGCTAACCGCGGGTGCTGCGACACTTATTTTGTATGTTATTGCTAGCTTGATGATGATTTAAGGAAACTGTTCTATGTTGTATCACTGCGTGATTGAACTCATCGCGACTAAACTAGGGGCTCATCATGACTAATGGTGTGCACTTTCGCCCTACTCGCGCCGAGATCGATCGCGATGCCTTAAATCATAATGCCCGAATTGCGCGCCAGTTAGCTGGCGATGCCCGCCTATTAGGTGTCATTAAAGCTGATGGCTATGGCCATGGTGTTCTTACGGTTGCTGAAGCAATCAGCGAGCACGTGGATGCTTTTGCGGTCGCCTTTATTGACGAGGCCATTGTGATCCGCAACGCAGGATTCCAACACCCTATTGTGCTGCTTGAAGGTTGTTTCAGTGAAGCTGAACTACCGGTTTGTGCGCACTACAATTTCCAACCCGTGGTGCATCAACAGCAGCAACTCGATGCCATTTTAATGGCACGCCTTGTTCGTCCATTGTCAGTGTGGCTCAAGGTTGATACCGGCATGCATCGATTAGGCTGGGCGCCAGCTGACATCCAACGCGTTAACGATGAATTAAAAGCTTCGCCACAAGTGGGTAGCGTGACGTTAATGTCACATTTTGCCAACGCAGAAAAGCAAGCACACCCATTAAACGACAAGCAGTTAGAGCTGTTTGAAGATGTCTGCGCTCAAACTGAATCAAAATTAGATATGAGCCTTGCGACCTCGGCAGCGCTGGTGAGTTCAGCGATTGATATGTCGCAGCACAACGGCCACTGGATACGCACGGGCATTTTGCTGTATGGCGATAACCCAGTAGAGAAAGCACTGCCACTACCAGAACCGTTAAAACCGGTGATGCGCCTGATTGCGCCAGTTATTGCCATTCGTGAAGTCGCCAAAGGTGACACGGTTGGTTATGGCGGAACCTGGAAAGCCGAACGCCCTAGCCGTATCGCCACAATTGCCATTGGTTACGCCGATGGCTATCCACGCCATGCGAAAAACGGCACGCCGGTCGTGATTGGTGGCCATGAAGTACCGCTTGCCGGCACGGTTTCCATGGATATGATTACCGTTGATATAACCGACTTTACAGAAATTACTGTGGGCGACGAAGCCGAATTATGGGGGCCGAACTTGAGTGTTGCACGGGTGGCAAAACACGCTGGTACTATTAGCTACGATTTACTCACCAATGTATCAGCGCGCGTGCCGCGAATCAGTCGTTAAAAATCACCTTGCTTACGGGTTACTTTATCTAAGTAACCCATTGCAAATGCTGAACCCACAAAGGTTAAGTGAATAATGACGTACCACTTGATGGTATCGTGATCGATGTTTTGCGCATTCATGAATACTTTCAGCAAGTGAATAGATGAAATTGCGACGATTGAAGCCGCCACTTTGTTTTTCAAACCACCTGAATCAATTTTACCTAACCAAGCAAGCTTCTCTGTATCGTTGTTAATGTTCAGCGTGGAGACAAAGTTTTCGTAACCGCTTAACATCACCATCACCAGTAAGCCACCGACTAATGCAATATCAATGAGCGTCAGGGTCAGGAGGATAAGATCGACTTCTTTGATTTCAAGAATGTTGGGAAATACATGCACCAATTCTTGGAAGAATTTCACACCAAGAAGTAACACCGCGAGACTCAAACCCAAATAAATTGGCGCCAATAACCAACGCAAACTGTACATTAGGTTCTCAATGAATCGTTCCATGCTCTGCCCCGTCACTTAATGAATCACAAAAAAAGTTGCGACATCATATCAAAAAATACAATGCCGCAACTATTCTGTTCACACGTTACTTTTGAAGTTTATTTCTTGTGATAAAGCTTAAACCACGCCAGCGTGTGCTCAATTTTCGCAATCATATTTGACGGACGAGCAGTCACGCCGTGCGATGCATCCGGAACACGTACCATCGCGGTATCTACTTTGCGTAACTGCAATGCTTGGTAGAACTGTTCAATTTCAGACATCGGTACGCGACGATCATTTTCACCACTAAACAGCATCACTGGCGTATTGACTTTACCCACCATAGATAGCGGCGAACGCTTCCAATAGTGCGCGTAATCTTCCCACGGCATTGCTGGGAACTGATTGGTGATTTGGCCTAAGTAACTATCTGCGGTCAGCGTCTTACTAATCCAGTTAATCACTGGGTTCGTTGCCGCTGCAGCATTGAAACGATCCGTCAAACCAACCGCATAAGCCGTTGCGATACCACCTGCTGAACCACCGGCAATAAACAGGTTATTTGGATCAACCATGCCCTTATCAATCAACACATCAATACCTGACATATGGTCTGCGTGATCGCGCTCTGATGAATAAAATCCGTCGAGCTTCAGTGCATGCTCTGCACCGTACGACGTGCTACCACGGTAGTTGTTGTAAAACACAATGTAGCCTTCGGCAGCATAACGCTGTTGCTCGGCAGCAAACATCGGGCTGTAGGCTAAATGCGGACCACCATGAATTTCTAGCAACAGCGGGTATTTTTTGTTCGGATCATAGTCTGGTGGCGTAATGTACCAGCCGTGAATTTCGGTATCGTCGTAACTTGAGTTGTAGGTGAACTCATGCACTTTACCCAGCTTACGATGGCCGAGAACATCGTCGTTCAAAGCCGTAAAGCTTTGTGGTTTGGCAGCGCCGCGACGTGGAATATCAAACACCGCGACATCTGCTGGGCGATAGCTTGAACCGCGCGTGTAGGCAATTTTGTCACCACCTGCGGCAACAGAGAACATACCACTCATGTAAGGACGACTGACCGAAACACCACCAACGTCATCGACCCACTCATTTCTGTTGCCATTAAAACGAACTTCAGCGAGCTTGTAACGACCACGATCCGCATATTGAATGGCTAAGCGGTCATTGCTGATCCACTGCGGGCTATCAACCGAACGATCGAA
>NCJS01000078.1 GCA_002279005.1 Idiomarina sp. 34-48-12
CACGATAAATTCGCCATCGCTTTGTTACAGATAGCCACGCTGGCTTTGCTCGGCTGGCTAGGTTACTTATTGCTGCTTAATTGGGTTTATTGGGTGGGTCTTGTCATCATTGCGCTGCTATTTAGCTGGCAACATTATCTTATTTGGTACCGCGAGCCTGGGCGCTGTTTTCAAGCGTTCTTGCACAACAACAACGTGGGCTGGGTATTAACCCTCGCTGTTGCTGCGCATTATTGGTTTTAGGTTCTGGCTAAAGACAGGTTAACTCTCCGCGTTAACCAGTTGCTTCACCGATTGACGAATAGTTTGCAAAACAGCCGGCTCCAATAATAAATCCACGGCGTCACTTAATTCACCAACGCGATGGTCAGCCATCATCTCACCCGAATCAATCACACTGAAATAGCCTTCAGATTTGAGGGTCCCAATTAACGTACTTAGCACCTTCTTGTCGAAGAACTCTGGCGCGTTGACACCATGAATTGCACTTAAGCGCTCAGCAAGCTGCACCGAGTGCTGCTCAAGGTTGCTTCGTGAAATAGGCTGAGCCTGCTGCAACAACTCCAACACGATAGCGTAACGCTGCGCCGTTTCACTTGAGCTACGTGCCAACAATACCAATTGCGAATAGGCACGTGAATCGCGTTTCGCCACAGCAAATGTGCCGTCGCCGGCGTCGCTAATAAGGCCGCACTGAACATATTGTTCGAGCAGTGCATTAATCCATAACGTCATATCCTCGGCGCTATGGCTAATAAATAATTCGCTTTGCAACAGCGGATGCAGTTGCGTTAACAACTTTATTGCCGCATCAGCACTAAAGCGCTTATGACCTAATGCAAAAGCCGCCAATAGCGCCGGTACAATCACCATATGCATGATGTTATTGCGGTAGTAGGTCATCGCAATGGCGGTCGAACCATCCAGACGAATCAGTTCACCAATGCCGTCGGCTTCAACAATGAACTTGTCGTGCTTTTTCGCAAGCTGCCATAGCTGCTCACCATCTTCTTCTGGCACATAAGCATCTTTGCTATATGGAACTTCGCGCATAATGCGCGTGTACAAGTTCAATTGGCTCACCAGCTCTTCGCGGGTTAACGCATGATGCTCAGAGCTAAGAATAGCCAACGCGCATAAGTTAACGCTATTGAATGCCGCTGAGTTATTAATGCGGCACATAATCTGATCAGCTAATAGGTTGACCGTTGGCGTTAACCACTTCGGACGTTCTGGTTCTTCAGCACCGGTAGTTATTGAATCTCGCCAATTCGGCTGTAGCTTCTCAAGTGCTTCACCGAGATTAATCGGCTCACCAAAACTCACATAGCCTTGTCCAAAGTTCCGTAAATGACGCAGGCTGCTGATGACCTGCCAGACCGATTCCTTCTCTTTCGACTTGCCTTTGAGCTCTTTCAGGTAAGTACCAACTTCCATCACGTGCTCATAGCCCAAATAGACGGGAACTAATGACATTGGGCGTTGTTGGCCGCGCAACATGCCTTGCACAGTCATCGCTACCATACCGGTTTTCGGCGGTAACAAACGGCCCGTTCGACTACGTCCACCCTCTGTGAAGTACTCAACTGGGTAGCCTTTTTGGAATAAGCGGTTTAAGTACTCGCGAAATACCGTGGAATAGAGTTTGTTGCCGCGGAAGCTACGACGAATAAAAAATGCGCCGCCACGACGAAAGATTGGCCCAGCAGGGAAGAAATCCAAATTCACCCCAGCGGCGATATGCGGTGGCACCAGCCCCTCTTTATATATCACGTAGCTCAATAACAGATAGTCCATGTGCGACCGGTGACACGGCACATAAACAATTTCGTGACCTGCCTCGGCGAGCTCGCGAATGCGCTCGCCACCTTCAATATGAATTCCGTTGTAGATACGGCTCCAACACCAGGTCATGAATCGGTCGAGTAAACGAACTAAGGTATCACTGTAATTTGCGGCGATTTCATGTAGATATTTTTCGGCTGTTTTTCGTGCTTGTTGTTCAGATATCTTCTTACTGCGCGCTTCATCGGCTATCGCTTGTTTTAACGCCGGCGTATCAAGTAAATCTTGAATCACCACGGCACGCTCGGTCATCTTCGGGCCAGCTACGGCGTGGCGCAAACGTACAAAATGAACCCGTGCGACGCGTGCTAACTTGTGGGCTAAACGTTGGGTGGACCCTCGTTGTTCAGCCATTTCACGGAGGTGCACTGGTGAGCTTGCGCGGATCAAAATATGACGACCAGAAAACATCGTCAGCCAAAATTTACGCCAATGACCAGGGTTATCGATATCAGCAACCATGGTATGACCTTGGCGAGCCTCTTGGCCTGGTTTACGTCCCCAAAATAGGCCAATAGGAACGACTTTGACATTCAGCTGCTGGTCTTTCTGATGGGCGGAAATTAGCTTTTCGAAATCCTCGATGGCCTGCTCCGCCGAACCATGATCGGTTTGATCCAGATACATGACTCGAGCTAACTGTTGTCCATTAACCATTAAGTCTTCGGTTGGATCAGGTAGCCCTGCCTGCTTCAACGCCCGCTGCGCAACCAGCATGTCGGTATTCGACGTCGAGCGCATCACGTAAACGATGTTGTTGTCGCCAACAATTTGCGCTGTTGCGTCATCTAGAATTGTTTCAAACCGCGTTAACCAGCGCACTGGCCAATACAATACCGCGCGCCAAAAGCCTTTCAGACTCATGCAATATCCCCACAAAATACAGACGTACAAAGCATACCATTGTTGCTTTAATTTGTCTGAATGAAAAAAATTTGCACAAAAAAGTTGCGAAACCAAAACACCTGTATATACTCACAGTATTACTGTATAGATAAACAGGTATCCAAATGCGACCATTAACGCCTCGACAACAGCAAATTCTTGATCTCATCAAAGACAATATTGATGCGACTGGTATGCCACCAACTCGCGCCGAGATAGCTCATAGTCTTGGCTTTAGGTCAGCGAATGCCGCTGAAGAGCATTTAAAGGCTTTAGCCAAGAAAGGCGTGATCGAGATGATGCCGGGCATGTCTCGTGGTATTCGCTTAGTTGGCATCGAAGTGGAAGAAGTTCCTGAAGGCTTGCCGTTAATCGGTCAGGTCGCTGCCGGCGAGCCTATTTTGGCGCAAGAACACATTGAAAGTCATTATCAAGTCGATCAGAACCTGTTTAAACCGCACGCCGATTTCCTATTACGCGTAAACGGTATGAGTATGAAAGACATCGGTATTTTAGATGGTGACTTGCTCGCTGTGCACAAAACACATGAAGCACGTAACGGGCAGATTATTGTTGCTCGAGTCGAAGACGACGTCACTGTGAAACGATTTGAGCGTCGCGGCAACATTATTTTGCTGCACCCAGAGAATGAAGAATTTTCACCTATTCAAGTCGATCTCACCCACCAGTACTTCACCATTGAAGGTTTAGCTGTTGGTGTGATCCGCAATGGAGCATGGTTATGAGAAATCAATTTGGCAATCAATTTAATGATTCAGGTTTTGATATTTGGTCAGCGGCACCAGAGCTTTCGGCTAGTCAGACCGATTTAGAAAGCGTGTTACCTCGTTTACATGCCTTGTCGTTGCGCACGCATCAATGGGTCACCGTGATCGGCGCTCGCCGTGAAGTGATTGAGCAACTCGTCGCAGCAGGCATCAGTCGCACTCGCATTCGCTGGGTTCATGGTCGTAATCAAGACGAGCGTGAATGGGCAACCGAACAGGCATTACTCGCCGGCACTAGTAGCCTTGTTTTGAGCTGGTTGGGCGACATGTCCCCACGCATGCAACAACGCTTAAAAATGGCCAGTAAAGTCAGCCATACCCACAGTTTTGTGTTTAATGATTTACCTTCACTTCCCCCACTCCACTAATCCTGCTTGTGAAGGTTGTCAGTTGAGGGCTGCAGTGCAGCCCTTTTTTTATACTCGAATGTAAAAATTATTCGAAATGGCGGTTTCTTTTTCACCAGAAAATGGTATTTTGAATGTGCATTAACTGCTAACACAATAGACAATAATAATCATTGATACATAACAACAAAGGGTTAGTGGGGAAAGCGATTTTCTTTTGAAATGCTGTTCCTTTTTCTACTCACCTCGTTGTTCTTCAGGCTCGCACTTCGGTGTATTCGTGGGAAAACCACGTCGGAAGAATGAGAGGAGATGTCGCGTGAGTACTAGACTCATCACTGCACTATTAGCGAGTATTCCACTTGCTGCTAGTGCGCAGTCGCAGTTGAACCTGACTCAAGGTGTTACCGAGATCAGTCAACGCGTTTACGACCTACACATGACAATTTTTTATATTTGCTGTGTGATCGGTGTCATCGTTTTCGGTGCCATGTTTGTTTCCATGATCTTGCACCGTAAATCGAAAGGCCACAAACCAGCCACGTTCCATGAGAACGTGAAAGTTGAGATTCTGTGGACCGCTATCCCATTTTTGATTCTGGTCGGTATGGCCATTCCAGCTACTAAGACACTTTTTGCTATGGAAGACACGTCTGAGGCTGAAGTGACTGTATTGGTGACAGGTTCACAGTGGAAATGGCATTACAAATATTTCGACAGCGATGTCGAATATTATAGTTTGCTTGCCACTCGCCAAGATCAAATCAACAACCGTCTCGACAAAGGCGAAAACTATTTGCTTGAAGTCGACCGTCCGCTAGTTATCCCAACCGATACAAAAGTTCGCTTCTTAGTCACATCAGATGACGTTATTCACTCGTGGTGGGTACCAGATTTTGCCGTGAAGAAAGACGCGAATCCAGGCTTTATTAACGAAGCTTGGACGAAAGTTGATGAGCCGGGAATCTATCGTGGTCAGTGTGCGGAACTCTGTGGTAAAGACCACGGCTTCATGCCTGTTGTCGTTATCGCGAAAGAGCCGGCTGAATATGAGGCGTGGATAAACGAACAAGAAGCCATTGCTAAAGCCGAGAAAGAAGAAGAGCAACGTCTACTATCTATGTCGATGAGCAAAGATGAGCTGATGGAACTCGGTGAGCGTGTTTATCTTGGTAGTTGCGCAGCCTGTCACCAGCCTAGCGGTGAAGGTATTCCGGGCGTATTCCCAAGCTTGAAAGGCACCAATATGGTTATGAACGACAAAGCCGGCCACATCAACATTGTTGTGAATGGTAAATCTGGCACCGCCATGCAAGCGTTCGGTAATCAGTTGAGCTTACGTGAGCTTGCGGCAGTTATCACCTACGAGCGTAATGCTTGGGGTAATGACACTGGCGACCTGATTCAGGCCGCTGACGTTAATGAATTTTTGAATAAGTAAGGGAGACCCGATATGAGCACAGTTGCTGGCGAGATGGATCATCACGATCATCACCACCACGCGCCATCGGGTATTACCCGTTGGTTATTCACGACGAACCACAAAGACATTGGTTCAATGTACTTATGGTTCAGTTTCATCATGTTCTTGGTTGGCGGTTCAATGGCGATGGTTATTCGCGCCGAGCTATTCCAGCCAGGTTTACAACTTGTAGAGCCGCACTTCTTTAACCAAATGACGACCGTTCATGGTCTGATTATGGTATTTGGTGCGGTTATGCCGGCTTTCACAGGCCTTGCTAACTGGATGGTACCAATGATGATTGGTGCACCAGATATGGCATTGCCACGCATGAACAACTGGAGCTTCTGGATTCTACCGTTTGCGTTTGCAATTCTGCTTGGTTCGTTGTTTATGGAAGGCGGCGGCCCAGCATTTGGCTGGACCTTCTACGCACCGCTTTCAACTACCTACAGTAGCGATTCAACGGCATTGTTCGTGTTCTCCGTTCACATCATGGGTATCTCGTCCATTATGGGCGCAATTAACGTGATTGTGACCATTATGAACATGCGCGCGCCGGGCATGACCTACATGAAAATGCCACTGTTTGTGTGGACATGGTTTATCACCGCATTCTTGCTGATTGCAGTTATGCCAGTGCTTGCCGGTGCGGTCACCATGGTACTCACCGACAAATACTTCGGTACCAGCTTCTTTGATGCGGCTGGTGGTGGTGATCCAGTATTGTTCCAGCATATCTTCTGGTTCTTCGGACACCCCGAAGTGTACATCATGATTTTGCCGTCATTTGGTATCATCTCCGCGATTATCCCAGCATTTTCACGTAAGAAATTGTTTGGTTACTCGTCGATGGTGTATGCAACAGCAGCGATTGCTGGCTTGAGCTTTATTGTTTGGGCTCACCATATGTTCACCACGGGTATGCCGGTGGCGGCGGAAATCTTTTTCATGTACGCCACTATGCTGATCTCGGTGCCAACAGGGGTGAAGGTATTCAACTGGGTAGCCACCATGTGGCGCGGTTCAATAACCTTTGAAACGCCGATGTTGTTTGCTTTAGCGTTCGTGATTCTATTCACCATTGGCGGTTTCTCCGGCTTAATGCTCGCGATTACCCCGGTTGACTTCCAGTATCACGACACCTACTTCGTGGTCGCACACTTCCATTATGTACTCGTTACGGGTGCCATCTTCTCGATTATGGCAGCTGCCTACTACTGGCTACCGAAATGGACGGGCCACATGTACAACGAGACGTTGGCGAAATGGCATTTCTGGACATCACTGATCTCGGTCAACGTGCTGTTCTTCCCAATGCACTTTGCTGGTCTTGCGGGTATGCCACGTCGTATCCCTGACTACTCGCTGCAATTCGCAGATATCAACCAGATTGTTAGTATCGGCGGCTTCGCATTTGGTCTCTCACAGTTAATTTTCTTAGCTGTTGTCATCAAATGTGTGCGCGGTGGAGAGAAGGCGCCAGCAAAACCATGGGAAGGTGCCGAAGGTCTGGAGTGGACGGTACCATCACCGGCGCCATACCACACCTTTGAAACACCACCTGAGGTGAAGTAGTCATGACTACCAATAGTCCAACACCAAACCCAGCACCGCGCGCAGACAATGCGCGCGTGGTGCGGCGCTTACTTTTTGTGGTCGTCGGTATGTTTGGTTTCGGCTTTGCACTGGTGCCGCTGTATGAGGTGTTTTGCGATATTACCGGATTCAACGGCCGCACAAAGAATGAGCAAGCCGCCGCGAATATGCGCAGTGTCGACACCTCACGCACCATTAATGTGCAATTTATAACTCGGGTTAATAAAGGAATGCCATGGGGTTTCGAACCGGAAGTTAAATCAGTTCGTGTCCATCCGGGCGAAACCAAAGTCGTGAACTTCTTGGCAAGCAATCCAACCGGTCAAAACATGGTCGCGCAAGCGATTCCATCAGTTGCTCCGGGCGAAGCTGGTTTGTATTTGAACAAAACTGAATGTTTTTGCTTTAACCAGCAGCCACTCGCTGCCGGTGCAGATACGAAAATGCCAATGCAGTTCTATTTAGACCCTGACATTCCTAAACATATACACACGTTGACTTTGTCATACACCATGTACGATATGACAGCCAATGCTCAACCGGATGTGCTTGCTACGTTTGAAGCAGCAACATCGGCAGACTGAGGATTCGTTTTATGGCACAACAACACGAAAAATATTATGTACCGGCGTCAAGCCCGTGGCCTATTGTAGGCGCTATCGGATTAGGCTTGATTGCATTTGGTGCTGGCCACACTGTTATTGATATGAAAAATGAGGCCGTAGACGGCTGGGGCTCAAACATCCTATTTGGCGGCATTGCCGTGATGATTGTGATGTTATTTGGTTGGTTCCGCGATCAAATTAATGAGTCAATGTCTGGCTTATACAGCAA
>NCJS01000214.1 GCA_002279005.1 Idiomarina sp. 34-48-12
AGATTAGCGATGTGCTTCATGCGACCTCCCGCTTAACAGCTCGGAGTGACTGCGCTAACAAAACACCACCGAGTACCGGGAAATCAGAAAAGTCACCTGCGGCCAGTTCTTGCGCCCACAGCGGATACTCCGCCCACCGCAAGGTAAGCCCGAGATCTTCTTCCAACTGCTGACTGATGCCTTGGCGATGCTTTATGCCCACCGCAACAATGACCTCACGTATCGGTCGTTGCCGTAACTGACGTTCGAAATAGTCTGCTGAACGCTGCACTTCAACACTTAGCGGTGCTGCACCACCAAGTTGAATTTCATCTGGGCTCAATTGCGATAATTGCTCGAGACTACGCACCACGCGATTCACTTGAAGCTGACCCTGTTGATAAACTTGCAACAATGCCGGCTCGAAGTCGTGTTGATAGGCTAATACGGCGGGCTCTGTCTGCTCGGTGAACAACTGCTCAATAGCCTGCTCTTCAGAAACGATGCCCACAATATTTTCACTGACTTGGTGAAGCTCATTTAATATCGACTCAAGCACCTTTCGGTCAGCAACAATGGCATTAATTTTATCCTGGCCAGCTAACTGAACTGGTGCGTCATAGTAGTCAGCAACGATATCAGCCGGAGGCAATGTGACGAGGTCACGCAAGTTGTAACGTAAGGCTTGGCTAATTTCTTCGGTTGGAATGTTTGGCCGCTCAAGTTGTACGCTTTGATATAGCGATGGGCCCAGTACGACTAAAACAGCAGGATTGCCTTTGGTATAACGGGCATATTTGGCGGTTAATGCCTTGATAGCAGCACCCCAGTTTCCGTCTACAACGTCAACATGATCGGAGACAATCAATGCAGGCGCGTGATTGGCGTCATCATCGGCAAATTCAGCGATCGCCAACGACACATATCCTGAGGCCAACGCGTACGTCAGCACCAGTCGATTGTTGTGTTTAGCGCGCCACAAACGAATCAAGTTGCTTTCCTTTCAAATTATAATTTTTATTATAGTTCTATTTATAATCCCTCAAGCCATATAAGACCACGACTTGAGGGGGATTACTAGGTTGTTGAATTGTTCAATAGTTTGTTTTTATTTTGTTAAGCTTTATTTTAGCTGCCAATTCAACATTTCGCCAGCCCAGTAAGGCACCATTGGCCCGACCGCTGTGGTGACAGTTTCTGGAACGCGCCATGGTTTCCGTACCAATGTTACCGTTGATTTTGCACGCGCATAACCATAAAAATCTGCACCATAACCACTGGCAAAGTTCGCCAGTTTTTCAAGCGCTCCCATTTGTTCAAAAAACTCTGCATACAAAGGTAACGCCGCGGGCGCTGAGTAACAACCCGCACAACCGCATGCGTTCTCTTTTTTCGATTGCGCATGAGGAGCTGAATCGGTGCCTAAGAAGAACTTAGGACTGCCTGATACCGCTGCACGACGTAATTCGAGTTGATGATCGCGACGCTTCAAAATCGGCAAACAGTAATTATGAGGACGTACCCCGCCAACCAAAAGATCGTTGCGGTTCATCAGTAAGTGCTGCGGCGTAATCGTTGCGGCCACATTCTCACCCTGCTCTTCGACAAATTTTACGGCATCGGCAGTCGTAATGTGTTCGAGTACCAGTTTCAATTTCGGATGGCGTTGCAACAGTGGACGCAAGTGTCTATCGATAAACACTTTTTCGCGGTCAAAAATGTCAATATCCGCTGTTGTCACTTCGCCGTGCACGAGCAATGGCAGCGCCATCCCGCGCGACCCGCAATAAGCCCCCGCCTCCACCCATGGCGA
>NCJS01000215.1 GCA_002279005.1 Idiomarina sp. 34-48-12
ATCATGGGAGAATACAGTTTCGCCCGCTTGGTTTAATACAACCACAGTACCATGCGCTGGAATTTCGAAGGTTTTATCGTGTGAGCCGTATTCTTCAGCCTTCTGCGCCATCAAACCAACGTTTGGCACCGTACCCATTGTAGATGGATCAAATGCGCCGTGTTCTTTACAGAAATCGATGGTCGCTTGATACACACCGGCGTAACAACGATCTGGAATCATGGCTAGCGTATCTTGAGTTTTACCTGCACGGTTCCACATTTTACCGCCATCGCGAATCATCGCAGGCATTGATGCATCAATGATGACATCACTTGGAACATGCAAGTTGGTGATACCTTTATCAGAGTTCACCATTGCGAGCTCCGGCTGTTGGTCATATACAGCTTGGATATCAGCTTCTACTTCAGCGCGTTGATCTGCTGGAAGTTCAGCGATTTTCGCTAATACATCACCAAAACCATTGGTCGCATCAACACCTAAGCTTTGCAAATACGTCAGCGAAATAAACTTTCACCGCATGACCAAACATGATTGGGTCAGAAACTTTCATCATGGTGGCTTTTAAGTGTAGCGACAATAATACGCCTTGCTCTTTAGCAGCTGCGGTTTCTTTTGCGAAGAATGCTTGCAACTGTGCTGCGCTCATACGCGCGGCATCAACAACTTCACCAGCTAAAACTTTGACTGACTCTTTAAGTACAGTTTGACCTGCTGGTGTATTCAAAACAATTTTAAGATCGTCGGCTTGTGCAAATGTGGTTGATTGCTCGCTGCTATAGAAATCACCGTCGCTCATGTGGGCAACGTAAGTTTGTGAGTCTTTTGACCAAGCGCCCATGCGATGCGGATGCTTTTTCGCATAGTTCTTAACTGACGCTGGTGCACGACGATCTGAGTTACCTTCACGAAGTACCGGGTTTACTGCTGAACCTTTGATTTTATCGTAACGAGATTTTACATCACGCTCTTCATCGGTCTGTGGTTCAAACGGATAGTTTGGCAGATTATAACCTTGCGCCTGCAATTCTTTGATTGCTGCAGTTAACTGTGGAATCGACGCACTGATATTCGGTAACTTGATGATGTTTGCTTCTGGCGTCTTCGCCAATTCACCTAATTCAGCAAGAGCGTCGCCAATGCGTTGCTCTTCTTTCAAGTACTCTGGGAAGTTCGCAATAATACGACCAGCTAATGAGATATCGCGGGTTTCTACTGAAACGCCAGCTGCATCAGTAAAAGCACGAATAATAGGCAACAATGAGTATGTTGCTAAACGAGGTGCTTCATCAGTTTCGGTATAAATAATCTTTGAACTATCAGTCGACATAGTGATTCCTATTCATTAGTTCAGGACAGAAAAAAGTGGTCCGAATTATAGCAGGATATGCCGGTAATCACTAGCGCTTAGCAATTAGTCAATAACTACATTGCTCAGTAATTCATCAACTAAGAAGTGGCATTGCTGATAGATATCGAATAGATCGCCATGCGCTTCAAGGTCATTTTTCATAGCTAAATCGTATTCAAAGTTGAGAATTTGCGTTAAGTAGTTCCCCAATTCTCCGGTTTGCTGCAATACAGCTTCACGCACATTCTCAGATATATGCAGGTCTTCTAAAAATGTATCTTTGTCGATGCCAAGTAAGACATCAGAACCCGATAATAAGCCGACTAAAAAAGCTGGCCCAGAGAGACGATTGAATGGATCTTTCTTACGAGCAAGTTCACTGCACATGTACGCTCGAGTCAAAACTAATTTCGTTTTTGTTGGCGCTTGACCTTTCACCGAGACGATTAATAAAACCCATTTACGCAGTGGTTCTAACCCCAGCAACATAACAACTTCTTTGAGGGATTCAATTTTGCGGGTTAAGCCGTAATAAGGACTATTGGCAATGCGTAGTAAATTGACAACCAGTACTGGGTCAGTTTGCAACGCAGCAACAATTTCATAGAGTTCAGGCTCGTCGCTAAATAACTGGTTAATCACCAGTGTTAATTGTGTCGCTGCCGCTGACGGAACTCGTTTGCCCTCAACGTGGGTTGGTTTTGCTAGAAAATACCCCTGAAACAAATCAAATCCGAGTGCTTTATATTGTTCGTATGTTGCTTCATCTTCGATACGCTCAGCAAGCCATAACGCAT
>NCJS01000079.1 GCA_002279005.1 Idiomarina sp. 34-48-12
AACGGTAAATGCCATCGATGAAGGCCGTTATTATGACGGTTTAGCACCAAACTGTAGTGCCGACGATGTATTGGTGGGCGACTGGGGCGACCAAAACGATCCGATGTTACAAGCTGCCGCGTACCACATAACTTTTGGCCAATGCCAGCCAACTGCGACAACATCAGAAAAAGATGCGGTTCGTTCTTTAAGTAGTTCGCAACTGAAAGAGCAATCGCGCCCAGCGAAACTGCCTGATTTGTGGCGTCACGAGCATTAAATACGACGAGCAAGCATGGCAACGCCGTTGTTATTACATAACCAATCGACATTAACCTTGTATGCAATTGCAAGGTTAGTGTCGGTTAACACTTGGTTCGGTTCACCACTGGCAAGTAATTTTCCTTCGTGAAGTAGCATCAATTCATCGCAGTATTGCGCAGCAAGGGCGAGGTCATGGAGTGCAACAAGAACTAGTTTTCCCTGCACACTCAGCGCTTTCAGCCAGTCCATCACTAGCAATTGATAGTTTAAATCTAAGCTCGCCGTTGGTTCATCAGCTAATATCAACGGTCGATTCATGGCGTTAACACAGGCCAGCATAACCCGTCGTTGCTCCCCGCCCGACAATTCCGTAATTGAACGATTCATCAACCTGTGCAGCTGAAACTCTTCAACACTCTTGTCACGCCAAGCAGCGAGATTTTGTGCTGATTCAATGAGATTAATTTGGCTTGTTCGCAGCAAGTCTTTGACCAGAACGGGCTCATGAAATGAGTTACTTTGTGAGAGATAAGCCAATTGCTGCCTCTGCTCATAAGGCGACCACCGTAGCAGATTATGACCACGCCATTCGGCCGCTCCACTCGCTTTCGTCAGCCCTCCCGCTAATATCGACAAGAGTGTCGATTTTCCTGAGCCGTTAGCACCAATGACTCCAATTAATCGCCCAGCAGGTATCTTATAGTCAACGTTCATTAACCGATTTGAATGGGAAAGATTAATCAACTCAAGCATCAGACACGTCCTGAACGATGGAGTAAGAACAACAACCACGGCGCGCCAATTAAAGCGATTACCACCCCCAGTTGAAGCTCAACTCGAGTATTGATTGTTTGCACCAGTGCATCAACCGCAACTAGCAGTACACCGCCAATCAACCCACTGCCATAGATAAGTTGATTGGGTCGCCTTATTCCTAACAATCTCACCAAGTGCGGCGCCACCAACCCTATAAAGCCAATGATGCCGGCGGTAACGACCGATGCTGATACGAGGAGTGCTGTAGCTAGTAATAATAAAAACTTTGACCAAGACTCATTGAACCCAAAAGTTCGAACCGTAGGTTCATCGAAGATTTGTGCTTGTATGTATTGGCGCTGGGTGATGAGTATCAAAATACTGATGATAAGCAGCGGCAGAATTAGCCAAACATAAGCCCAACCTCGATTGGCAACCGAGCCCATCAACCACAATGCCCATTCTTGGAAGGCAAACGGGTTTGGTGCCAGATTAAGTACCACTGCAATCAGAGCACCCGAAATAGCAGAAATCGCGACGCCAACCAAAATAATGCGAATGCCCTGCGGCTGTCGTCCCGACAGTAACCATAACAAACCTAGCGTTAACATACCGCCGACTAAACCGATTGCTGGTAGCCACCAAGAAACAGGTCCGACAGCGCCCCAATACAAGGTAACCACGGTAGCCAAAGCCGCGCCACCAGCAATGCCTGTAATACCCGGCTCCGCCAACGGGTTACGAAGTAATAGCTGCAGTACGCTCCCGGCTAAACCTAAAGCGACACCATTGCAGAAGGCCAAGAGCAAACGCGGTAGTCTAATTTCATTTAGAATGAATGTTTCTAATTCATTGCTAGGCAATAGCGACCAATTGTCACCGCCACTCCCTAAATGCCAAAGTATTAGTAAAAGTGTGCAAGCAAGAATAGCAAAGCTTCGGATAATCATGGCATGACTACCTCAGCTACATATTCTGCTGCACGCTGGGCAGGACAACCGCTTACCGCCGATGGAATTTGCACCACGTCGCGCTCTCTCAGCCAAGGTTGCAAAGCGTTGTGCCACAGCCATTCATTGGCGCGCGCATAGTTGTGCGAAAAACCATCGAGTACAACGCGCTCGGGCTGCAACTGAATTAATTGCTCTAAGTTTAATTGCACGAGTTGATCTGACTCAGACGCAACAATAACGCGTAAATCGTTTGCTCGAAGCATATTCACGATAAAGCTTTCACCGCCCCAGCTGTATTGATTCGGCATAATCACTAAAACGGATTTCGACAAACTCGGTAACTGTGCCAATTGATTTTGTTGTTGCAAAATCCAACGCTGTAATGGTTGCTCGAGGTCAAGCTCAGCACCAACATTTTGCAGCGTTTGTTGCCATTGCGCCCACGTATTTGGCTCGGCTACTCGCACCGCATGGGTCGCCGCAGTCAGTTGTGATACTAATCGAGGATTCGTATACGTTCCGTACAGTACAACATCCGGAGAAGCTCGCAATACTCGCTCTAACCGATTTCCGTGGGCGGTACTTGGAATGAACTCCCAAGTAGCAGGCAACCACTGAGGTACCCATTCATCGAAGCATGGGTTAAGCGATACTAATCGTTGCGCAATAGCTGTTGAAGCTGTTGTAAGCCCGATTAACAAGAGGCCTATACCGCCGATAACTTTCATTCGCGCGAACTTAGCTTGCACAATTAGGTGGCCTCAAGTGCTTCTTGTAAGCTTTTCACGCCAATGACCTCCATCCCCTCTATCTTGTCTTTCGGCTTATTGGCAACGGGAACGATGGCTTTGGTAAAGCCATGTTTGGCCGCTTCATGGAGTCGTGCTTGACCGTTCGGTACTGGACGAATTTCACCTGATAAACCAACCTCACCAAACACGATAAGATCACGAGGTAGCTCCGTTTCACGAAAACTTGAAACAATCGCCAGCAGCAACGCGAGATCAGCGCCAGTTTCCATGACGCGCACACCACCAACCACGTTTACAAATACATCTTGATCTGACATGTGCAATCCGCCATGACGGTGCAGCACAGCAAGTAACATAGCTAAGCGTGTGGTTTCCATGCCGACAGCAACCCGTCTTGGATTGGCCAACTGACTCACATCAACCAGTGCTTGCAGCTCAACCAATAACGGCCGAGTTCCCTCCCAAATGACCATCACTACCGAACCACTGCCGTGTTGCTCACCGCGTTGCAAGAATATTGCCGATGGATTCGTGACCTCTTTAAGGCCTTGCCCTGTCATCGCAAATACGCCAAGTTCATTGGCTGGCCCAAAACGGTTTTTATGGCCACGAAGGGTTCTAAATCGCGAATCCGCATCACCTTCTAGCAATATTGAGCAGTCGATGCAGTGTTCTAACACCTTCGGACCAGCTAACGAGCCATCTTTAGTGACATGGCCTACCATAATGATGGCAACGCCCTTCTGCTTTGCATAACGCGTAAGATAGGCAGCACATTCGCGAACTTGCGAAACACTGCCTGGTGCCGATTGAATGTCCGCTAAGTGCATTACCTGAATTGAATCGATAACCATCACTCGCGGTTTTTCCTGGTCTGCAAGGTCGCAAATTGTTTCAACGGAGGTTTCGGCCAACATTCGAAGCTTATTCGTCGGCAAGGATAAACGCTGCGCGCGCAGGGCTACCTGCTGCAATGATTCTTCACCGGTGATATACAAAACATTCATCTGATCGGCCAATCGGCACATGGTTTGCAGCAATAATGTACTTTTACCAGCACCAGGAGAACCACCAATAAGTATCGCTGAGCCGGGAACAATACCGCCACCAAGTACACGATCGAACTCAGTAAAACTGCTACTAAATCGCGGTAGCTCTTCTAAATCCACCTCATTGAGTGTCTGTACTTTTGCTCGCGTAGCGCCAGCATAACCACGACGCTCAGCACCGCTTGACTTGACGCTACCTAAGCGAACTTCAGTAATGGTATTCCACGCTTTGCACTCAGGGCACTGCCCTAACCACCTGACAAAGTCAGCGCCGCAATCATTACAGACGTATGCTGTTTTGGTTTTTGCCATCGTTTGAATTTTTCCTTCAGCGTTGCTCAAAATAATCTATCACCGCCGATAAATCGGGAGCATCAATACACAGATCTGCCACGTTTCGAAGCGCCGGTTTTGCGCAGAATGCAATACCAAAACCTGCAGCCTCAAGCATTGGGATATCATTTGCACCGTCACCAATTGCTATCGTTTGACTGTTCTCTATGCCTAACTCGGCTGCCCAGTTTGCTAAGCAATCCGCTTTCGCTTGCGCATCAACAATTGGCTCAGCAACTTCGCCAGTTAATCGTTCGCCGTTCCACAGTAGTGAGTTCGCATGACAAAAGTTTAGGCCCAAATGCTCTTGTACCTTATTGGTGAACCAAGTAAAACCACCAGATACCACGCCGACTTGCCATTGATGCTGCTGCAACCAGTTTACGAGTTTTTCGGCGCCAGGTGTAAATGGAATGGGTTCAAATATGGCGCCCATCTGCTGCGCCGTCACACCAGTCAACGCTGCAACCCGCGCCCGCAAGCTTTGGGCAAAGTCCAACTCACCTCGCATTGCTCTTTCGGTAATTGCACTCACTTCGTCTTTGCAACCAGCGAGTGTCGCTATTTCATCAATACATTCGATAGTAATTAGAGTCGAATCCATATCAAAAATAGCAAGGCCAGGTTTTGAAAAGTCAGGCATGAAAGGTTCGCCTTAAATGTTAAGTAGGTCGCTAACCATAAGCAATTCAACGTATATTTGCCGCATGATAAAAATCCCTGCTCATGTTAACAGTCTATTCAAACTTGTCTATCGGCGAGGGCGCCGACTCGGGCTCGCGATACTGTTGATATTGCTCATCGAGCAGTTTTGGAGTGCCATGCACACCACTAGTCTGCAGGAGTTTCAGTCATACAGCCACCAATTAATGAGCTTAACTGCCGAACAAGCAGCAGCCGAAGCTCGTCACTGGATAGCGGCAGATGATACGGATAACCTCAAGCAATTAGTGACGCAACTGCAACTTAAACCGTTTATTGCCGCAGCACAAATCCAAAATCGTTATGGTCAATCAATTACCTCATCGCAGCAACAAGCCGAGAGTGATCAAATTGAGCAAGCGTTGGTTCTGGTAGAGGAAGTGATTGATGGCGGTCGTGTCATCGGTTACTTAACGCTGACCGTTGATGAGTCATTATTACTTGATGCACCGGTTAAAACCCATGAGTACCTAACTTTCTACGGTCAATTCTTATTGGGATTTGCGATACTAGCCGGTATTTTCATGGCGATTACGTTTAATCGTTGGCGATACCGCCGCTCAGCACATCCTGAGACTACTGAGTAAATTGTTCAAATAAACGACACGTGTTGTTCCAGATGATATCACCTAGTTGCTCTATCGGCTCTTCTCGTAACTCACTGAGCGCTTTCAAAACCCCGAAACATTGTGCTGGTTCGTTGCGCTGGCCTTGATATCCATTCAACGGCATATCTGGAGCGTCAGTTTCAAGCACGAGATGATGTATATCGGCTTGTTGAATAGCTTGACGTGTTTTATTGGCTCGTGAATACGTGATAGTTCCGCCAACCCCTAACATAAATCCCAGCTTGGTCCACTCATTGGCTTGTTCAACGCTTCCAGAAAAGGCATGAATGACACCTGGAACTTCAGGTAATTTGTCTCGTAAAGGTTTTAAGACTCGCAGTAATTCAGGTTGGGTCTTTCGATGGTGTAGAACAACAGCGCGCTTGAACGCGACAGCCAAGTCAACTTGGGCTGTGAAAAGTTCGTATTGTTTTTGGTAGTTGCCAACTTGGGAGTCTAAGCCAATTTCTCCAACCACTGCGTGTGGAAATTTATCGAGTTGCTGCGCCAGCCACTCAATGTCTGAGGCTTGGTGTTCATCAATAAAATAAGGGTGCAGTCCGTATCCTTCGATAATCTCTACCGGCGGACAATCGTTTATCCAATCTTTATCGCTGCTTAATTGACGGGTAACACCAGGAACGAAAAGCCGCTTCACACCTTGCTGCTCGGCTTGTTGCATCACAGCTTCTCGGTCGCGCTGAAAGGCGTCAAAATTAATATGACAGTGACTATCAAATAATTTCACGACGCCTCCTATCGAGCTGTTGTTTAGTGCTCCCGCGTATGACTAAAGACGATATCTGGATAGCGCTCGGTAGCCAAACTCAAATTCACCATGGTCGGTGCAATATACGTTAGATTGTCACCACCATCGAGGGCAAGGTTTGATTCTGCTTTACGGCGAAAATCGTCGAGTTTCTTTGCATCGCTGCAACTAACCCAACGCGCCGTCGCCACATTGATACTCTCGTAAACCGCATCGACGTTATATTCCGACTTCAACCGGTGAACAACCACATCAAACTGCAAAACACCCACAGCGCCAACAATCAGGTCGTTATTACTAAGCGGCCGGAAAACCTGCACGGCACCTTCTTCAGATAACTGCACTAAGCCTTTAAGCAACTGTTTCTGCTTCAACGGATCTTTTAAGCGAATACGACGGAAAAGCTCTGGCGCAAAATTCGGAATACCACTGAACTTAAACTGTTCGCCACCGGTAAAGGTATCACCAATTTGAATGGTACCGTGGTTGTGTAGACCAATGATGTCGCCAGGGTAAGCCTCTTCAACCTGCTCACGATCACCGGCCAAAAAGGTTAACGCATCGGCAATACGAACGTCTTTACCAATTCTCACCTGATGCATTTTCATGCCCTTCTCATACTTACCAGAAACGATGCGCATGAATGCCACACGGTCACGGTGCTTCGGATCCATGTTCGCCTGAATTTTGAAAACGAAGCCAGAAAAATCTTGGTGAGTTGCCGGAATTGCTTTGCCATCATCGGTTTCACGTGAAAGCGGCGTGGGCGCCCAATCCACAAGACCATCTAGCATATGATCAACACCAAAGTTACCTAATGCGGTGCCGAAATAGACAGGCGTTAATTCACCAGCCAAAAACATCTCAAGATCAAAACTATTCGAAGCGCCTTTCACCAATTCAATTTGCATACGCAATTCGTCTGCAAAGTCGCCAATGCGTGAATCTAGCTCAGGGTTATCTAAACCTTTAATGACATCTAACTCTTGAATACGGTGACCTTGACCGGTTTTGTAAAAAATCACCTCGTCATTAAGAAGGTGATAAACCCCCTTAAAGTTTTTGCCAGAACCGATTGGCCAAGTAATTGGCGCACACATAATGTTCAAAACATTCTCAACTTCATCCAATAATTCCAACGGATCGCGGATATCACGGTCGAGTTTGTTCATAAAGGTGATGATTGGTGTGTCACGCAGACGTGTTACTTCCATGAGTTTAATGGTGCGGTCCTCGACACCTTTCGCGCCGTCAATCACCATGAGGCAAGAGTCGACCGCAGTTAGTGTGCGGTAGGTATCTTCGGAGAAGTCTTCGTGACCTGGGGTATCAAGCAAGTTGACCAAGGCATTGCGATACGGGAATTGCATCACCGACGTAGTGACCGAGATCCCCCGCTCTTTTTCCATCTCCATCCAGTCAGATTTCGCATGCTGACCCGATTTCTTGCCTTTCACAGTTCCAGCTTTTTGTAGCTTTTGTCCGTGTAACAATACTTTTTCAGTAATGGTCGTTTTACCCGCATCAGGGTGCGAGAT
>NCJS01000216.1 GCA_002279005.1 Idiomarina sp. 34-48-12
GCGGCGATGATTCGTTTAGACCGAGCACCAGGCTTAACTCGCTCAGAGTGGGGCTTTAAGCAGTGGGCGGGGCATGACGAGACAATCTGGCAACAAATTCGTTCAGATGCGCAGCAGCGGTTTGAATCGGCATTAGATCAAACTGATGCACGGTTTATTGGTTATGACAATGACGCAAAAATGTTGGCGATTGCCGAACAAAACGCGATCAGACTGGGCATCGCTAATTTATGCGAATGGCAGCGTATGAATGCCGAGCAAGTGACCTCACCGATAACACTATCGGATAATAGCGGTGAAACACCTCTGCTTATTTGTAACCCACCGTACGGTGAACGTTTAGGCGAAGAGATTGAAACATTACTGTTGTACCGCCGTTTTGGTGCGCAATTGCGGGAACATTTTCATGGTTGGCAGGTTGGGGTACTCGCTGGCGATGATACGCTACTCAAACGCATGAAATTGCGAAGCCAGCGTAAGTACAAGCTGTTTAATGGGGCAATTGAGACCACTTTAGCGCTTTATGACTTAACACAAGCGCAACCAGAGTTTACCCAAACGCAATCTAGCGATTTAGCTAATCGGCTTAAGAAAAACTGGCAAAAATTAGAAAAATGGGCGGCAAAAGAAGGGGTTAACGCATGGCGCCTATATGACGCCGATCTGCCGGAATACAATGCGGCCGTTGACGTTTACGATGACTGCTTAGTGATTCAAGAGTACGCAGCGCCAAAAGACATACCCGAGGCTGTCGCAAAGGATCGTCTCTGGTATTTGATTGACACCTTGGCGCAAGAACTGCCTTTTTCTGCAGAACACATGACGTTAAAAGTGCGCCAGAAACAGTCAGGGAAACAGCAATATCAAAAGCAAGAACCTCGTGGGCTTGTGCGCATTGTGCATGAGTACAATGCCCAGTTTGAGGTTAATTTGAGCGATTACCTCGATACGGGATTATTCCTCGATCACCGATGGGCTCGTCGTGAGCTCGGTAAAATTAGCCAAGGTAAGTCTGTTTTGAATTTGTTTGCATACACCTGTTCAGCTTCGGTTCATGCGGCGCTTGGTGGCGCAAAGGAAGTTGTTTCTGTCGATTTATCAAAAACCTATTTAGCTTGGGGGCAGCGTAATTTCACCCTGAACAAATTATATGGACGTCAATATCAATTCGTTCAAGCGGACTGTATGCAATGGTTACGCGAACAACGTCCACAGCAGCGTTATGATGTGATCTTCTTAGATCCGCCAACATTCTCGAATTCGAAGCGGATGGAAGACGTATTGGATGTTCAGCGTGATCACGTGATGCTATTAAAGTTAGCTGCTCGTTTATTAAAAGATAATGGCGTGATTTTATTTTCGAATAATAAACGCCGCTTCAAACTAGACGAAGAGCTGTTAGCCGAGGCCTATTTAGTTGCTGATGATTTAACACAGCGCTCAATTTCACCAGACTTTGCGCGTCACAAGGGTATTCATCACTTGTTCAAGGTACGCCAAAGTGACTGATTTTTATTTATTAACGAAGCCGAATTGTCCACTTTGTGATGAAGCGTTGAAGCTACTGCATCTAGCGCAGCCAGAACAGTCAATTCGGTTACATATCGTTGATATCAGTGAGCAGCAAGACCTACAAGAAGAGTATGCTTGGTTAATTCCAGTATTAATTCGCGCGCACGATGACGCCGAATTACGTTGGCCATTTCAGCAACCGCTAGAGGATTTTTTAAATACATGAATTTAGTTCGTTTACATCAAGC
>NCJS01000217.1 GCA_002279005.1 Idiomarina sp. 34-48-12
CAAGCATTAATCCAACCTGGCGCGCTTTCTGACGCTGAGCCTCAGGTAATCTGCCAACGAGTATGGAAATAAAAATGATGTTGTCGATACCAAGAACAATCTCTAGCAATGTCAGCGTTAATAAAGCGAGCCAAGCTTCGGGCATCATGATCCATTCAAACATGTTCGGTGTCTCTCCTTGAAGAAATGTGACTTATTCACAATAAATAGGTTATTGTTTGAGCACAATGGTTAAATTATTCTTTGCGTGACTAATTAATCTTCGTTAGTATTCGCGCACCTGAAATCAGGTTTAACTAACGTATATCTCCGCAGCAACAAAGGCGAACTTTTATGTCTGCAAATTCGTTTCTTGGTGTATTTGCCAAGTCACCGATCAAACCGATGATCGAGCATATTGATCAAGTGCACGATTGTGCCATGACCTTAAAACCTTTTTTCCAAGCTGTCTATGAAGGTAACTGGGAAGAAGCTGAAATTCACCGCAAAGAAATCGTCAAAAAAGAGAAAGCAGCTGACGATCTTAAACGTGAAATTCGATTGAACCTACCTGGTGGCTTGTTTATGCCGGTTGAGCGTACTGATTTATTAGAATTGGTATCGCAACAAGACCGAATTGCGAACAAAGCAAAAGATATTTCGGGTCTGATGACTGGCCGCGAAATGCAAATTCCAGCCTCCATGGTTGAAGGTTTTGATGCTTATTTGGCGCGTTGTTTAGATGCGACGGATAAAGCTAAAGAGACCATCGGTGAATTTGATGACCTGCTCGAAGTTGGCTTTAAAGGCCGCGAGCGGACTATCGTCGACAAAATGATTTCTGAATTGGACGAAATTGAGCAAGATACTGATGCATTGCAAGTAAAACTGCGCCGCCAGTTGCGTGCACTTGAGCAGGATATGAATCCGCTTGACGCGATGTTCTTGTATCAAATTTTAGATTGGGTTGGTGATTTAGCCGACCTAGCCGAGCGCGTGGGTGCACGTTTTGAGCTCATGCTTGCACGAGTCTAAGTCGGGGTAATTTAGATGGATATTTTAAGCACATATAGCATGACATTGATCGTGCTAGCGGCGGTATTTGGTTTATTTATGGCTTGGGGTATTGGCGCAAACGATGTTGCCAATGCTATGGGAACATCCGTTGGTTCAAAAGCCTTAACGATTAAGCAAGCCATCATTGTCGCGATGATTTTCGAGTTTGCTGGCGCCTATTTGGCTGGTGGTGAAGTAACCTCAACCATTCGCAAAGGTATTATTGAGTCAGCCTATTTTGTCGATACCCCAGAATTGCTGGTATTTGGCATGATCGGTTCACTGCTTGCAGCTGGCACTTGGTTGTTAATTGCATCGTGGGCGGGCTGGCCGGTATCAACCACACACTCAATTATCGGTGCCATTGTGGGCTTCTCAGCTGTCGGTGTTGGTGTTGAGTCGGTGAACTGGGGCTCGGTACTGGGCATTATCGGTAGTTGGGTTATCACGCCGATGATTGCCGGTATTATCGCCTACTTCGTCTTCTTAAGTGCTCAAAAGCTTATTTTTGATAGTGAAAACCCATTG
The DNA here is from genome assembly GCA_002279005.1 of Idiomarina sp. 34-48-12. Classification (GTDB taxonomy): domain Bacteria; phylum Pseudomonadota; class Gammaproteobacteria; order Enterobacterales; family Alteromonadaceae; genus Pseudidiomarina. Next base: position 1,564 of record NCJS01000217.1, read on the forward strand.
AACATGGCAAAGCGCTATGTGCCTTTTTACATGGCACTGACAGGCTTCATGATTTCCTTGGTAACAATCAAAAAAGGCTTGAAGCACGTTGGTATCGAATTAACCAGTGTTGAAGGGTATTCACTTGCCATTGGTATCGGTATCGTTGTCGGTATCTTGGGTAAAATTCTTATTTCACGCCTGAAATTTGA
>NCJS01000080.1 GCA_002279005.1 Idiomarina sp. 34-48-12
GGCCAATTGATAGAGCAACACGATGGACCGGTGTTAATTGTTACGCCCGATGCACCGCAAGCGCATCGCTTAGAGCAGGAAGTGCAATATTTTGTACCCAATTGGCGCCAGCAGGTCATGGTGTTTCCTGACTGGGAAACACTGCCCTATGATAGCTTTTCACCGCATCAAGATATTATTTCTGAACGTTTAAGCGTGCTAGCTCGCCTGCCCGATATGCAGCGTGGTGCATTGATTGTGTCATTGAACACCTTGATGCATCGTATTGCCCCAACTGATTACGTGGCTGGTCAAGCGGTTCAGGTTAATAAAGGTCAAAAACTTGATATTCATGGTTTGCGACAACGTTTAGAACGCGCCGGTTATCGTCACGTTGCGCAAGTGATGGAACATGGCGAGTTCTGTGTTCGCGGGTCACTGCTTGATTTATTTCCAATGGGCAGCAGCCAGCCATATCGTATCGACTTTTTTGATGATGAAGTGGATTCCATTCGCTTATTTGACCCAGACACGCAACTGTCGGCTGGCGAAATTGACGCGATCGATTTATTACCCGCTCACGAGTTCCCAACGAATCCAACGGCTATCGAGTTATTCCGCGCGCAATATCGCGACCAATTTGATGCTTCGAATGCGCGTGACTCGGTATATATGCAGGTATCCAATCAGCAGTTCCCGGGCGGCGTTGAGTATTACTTACCGTTATTCTTCGAGAACACAGCAAGTATTTTTGATTACCTGCCGGACAATACATTGCTCGTCACTTTTGGCGACTTACAGGGCAGTTTGGACCATTTATGGCATGACATTAATCAGCGCTATGAGCAACGGCGCTATGATCCATTGCGCCCTTTACTGCCGCCGCAGCAGCTATTTCTGGCGGTAGACCAAATTCATGCGGCATTTAAAAAAATGCCGCGCATTCGCGCCATGGTTCCGAGCGATAAAGCGCAGCCAGGCCCGAAGGTGTTTCAGACCCAGCCTATCGGCGAAATTGCCGTTAATCACCAGTTGAAAAACCCACTCGAAAAGCTCTCGCAGCGCCTAAAGGATTCGGAAAAACAGCGCGTCATTTTTTTAGTTGAATCAGCTGGTCGCCGTGAAACCTTGCGTGAATTGCTCGCGCCTTTGCAGCTTGGGCTCGAAGAAGTTGAGCATTTTCAGCAATTCGCAACCAGTAAAACACCCTGTGCAATAAGCGTCAGCCCCGTCGCACATTCATTCGCACTAAGCGACGAACAACTACTCGTTATTACTGAAACCGAATTGCTCGGACAACGTATTGCGCAGCGTCGTCGCCGCGACCAAAAGGCGACGGTAAATGCTGAGAATATGGTGCGCAACCTCGCCGAACTACGTATCGGTCAACCGGTAGTTCATATTGACCACGGTGTCGGCCGGTACCAAGGGTTGCAAACGCTTGATACCGGCGGGGTCACAACTGAGTTTGTGACCATTGAATACGCCAACAACAGCAAGCTATATGTACCGGTCGCTGCGCTGCATGTGTTAAGCCGCTACAGCGGCGGCGAAGAAGCTTCAGCACCGTTGCACAAGCTTGGTAATGACCACTGGGAGAAAGCCAAGCGCAAAGCCGCTGAAAAAATTCGCGATGTTGCTGCTGAGTTACTCGATGTCTATGCCCGTCGTGAAGCTAAACCTGGCTATTCATTTAAGCTCGACCAAGAGGAATACCAACGTTTCGCTGGTAGCTTCCCTTTTGAAGAGACCGATGATCAACTCGCGGCTATTTCTGGCGTGTTAGCAGATATGCAAGCACCTCGAGCGATGGATCGATTGGTTTGCGGTGACGTTGGTTTTGGTAAAACAGAAGTAGCGATGCGCGCGGCATTTGTGGCCGTGAACGACAGTAAACAAGTTGCGGTGTTGGTGCCAACCACCTTGTTGGCGCAACAGCATTACGAGAACTTCAAAGACCGTTTTGCCGATTGGCCAATCCGCGTTGAAGTGCTGTCACGTTTTAATACCGCGAAACAAACTCAGAAGATTCTTGCCGACCTTGCCGAAGGCAAAGTGGATTTGGTGATTGGCACGCACAAACTACTCAGCGCCGACGTGAAATTCCATGATCTCGGCTTACTGATTGTGGATGAAGAACACCGCTTTGGTGTGCGTCAAAAAGAAGCCATTAAACGACTTCGAGCGGATGTCGACATTTTGACTCTTACCGCAACGCCAATACCTCGTACTTTGAACATGGCGATGCACGGTGTGCGCGATTTATCCATAATCGCGACCCCTCCGGCCAAACGATTGGCCGTGAAAACCTTTGTTCGCGAATACGATGAACCAACCATACGCGAAGCAGTACTGCGGGAAATTTTACGTGGTGGCCAGGTGTACTTCCTGCATAACAACGTTGAAACCATAGAGAAAACTGCGGAAACATTGGCGCAATTAGTACCGGAAGCACGTATCACGGTGGCTCACGGGCAAATGCGAGAGCGCGAGCTTGAGCGCATCATGTCCGATTTTTACCACCAAAGATACAACGTATTGGTGTGCACAACCATTGTCGAAACTGGTATTGATGTGCCAACAGCGAATACCATTATTATGGATCGTGCCGATCATTTAGGTCTTGCTCAAATGCACCAGCTACGTGGCCGTGTCGGTCGTTCTCACCATCAGGCTTACGCTTATTTGCTAACACCGAACCCGAAACGCATGACCAAAGATGCGCTCAAACGTCTTGAGGCCATCTCGCAGCTCGAAGACTTGGGAGCTGGTTTTATGTTGGCAACCCATGACTTAGAAATTCGTGGTGCGGGTGAATTATTAGGCGATGATCAAAGTGGTCAAATTGAGACCATTGGTTTTACCTTGTATATGGAGATGCTTGAGCAGGCCGTTAAGGCCCTACGTGACGGCAAACAGCCTGCGCTCGATCAGTTGCTGCAAGCGCAAACAGAAATTGATCTGCGCGTACCGGCGTTATTGCCTGAGTCTTATATCGCCGACGTGAACACGCGCTTGAGCTTATACAAACGCATAGCGAGTAGTGATAACACGCAGGCGTTACACGAAATTCAGGTTGAGTTAATTGATCGCTTTGGGTTGTTGCCCGATGCAGTTAAGAATTTGGTTCGTGTTGCCGAACTTCGCAGTCGCGCTCAACAACTTGGCATTCGTAAAATTGATGGTGGCCCGAATGGCGTCAACGTTGAGTTCGCTGCCGATACCAAAGTTTCGCCACAAGTACTCATTCAGCTCATACAACAGCAACCCAATGAATACCGCCTTGAAGGGCCAACGCGTTTACGTATTCTTCGTAAAATAGACGATACTCAAGCACGGCTGAAACTGGTAGAGTCACTACTGGACGAATTTGCACGAGGATGATTATGACTGTTTGGTTGCGTACTACGTTACTTGCACTTGGATTAAGCTCTGCTTCACTGGCGATAGCGCAAGAGTCGCCGGCGGATTGGCGCTGGTTTGAAGTAGAAGTGCTAGCGTTTAAACAAGCGCCAACCAGCGATGCAGAAGCGTTTCCATGGCATCCACCGCGACAAATTGAAGCTAGACACGATCCGATTTCTGGTTACTATGCGCCAAACTTTTTTGCGCTACTTAATGATCTCCCGCTGTGCCCGAGCACAGACGAAACATTAACCATTCGTCCGGTATTTTGTGCACAAAGCGATGAAGTCGATCCTTTCGGTCATCCTTGGTATCAACCTAGTCGTATTTTAAGTGGCTTCGAACAAGCGCCTGCACAAGTCATTGATGGCAGCGGCGGCGATATGTTGACGAGTTCTGGGCCGTATTTAATGCCTGCTGAAACACATTTGTTTAACGATTTTCGCGAGCAACTCATGCGCCGCAATGTGGGCACACCTCTATTACACGTGACTTATCGCACACCTGTATTTACCCGAAGCGAAGGCTACACAGTAAGACTTTTTGGTGGTCGTAACTTCGGCCAAGAATTTTTGCCAAGTGGATACGAACAGCCGCCATTTGCTCTAATCGAAAGCGCAACTGCGGATGAAGAGCAGCAACCTCAACTCTTTGAAGAACTTGAAGCACTGCTCTCGCGAGTGAATCAGCAAGAAATTCAAATTAGTTATCGTGATCATGGCACGCCGAATCCACCGCCTTTGATTCCTGAGCGTTCGCGTTCTCAGCGCGCAGTGCCCGTATGGGAACTTGATGGCACTTTGCATATTTATCTAGTGGGTAACTATCTGCACATTGATAGCGATCTTGAATTACGTAGCCCGCAACAAGTACAGTTTAATCAGCGTGAATTAGCCGCACAAGTTGAGCAGGCCTTGCAAGTTAATCGTTCAACCTCACGCTTTTTACGTAGCTATCGACTCGACCAGTTACGCCGAGTTATTAGTCATGAAACGCACTATTTTGATCATCCAAAACTTGGCTTAGTGGTGCAAATTCGACGCACCGATTTATCCGCTCGACGTTAATCGATAATCAAATTATTAAATAGAGAAGCATAGGGATTGCGATGGAAAAGTACGAAGAATTGCTGCTGGCACTTCGAAAAGTCATTCGCGCAACAGACTTGTACTCCAAGCAACTGAATAAACGCACCGGCTTAACAGCGCCACAGCTACTCATATTAAGAGAGATAGCGGCCGCTCCAGATGGCATTACAGCTAGCTCTGTCGCTCAAAATATTACTCTAAGCCCGGCAACCGTGAGTAATGTCATTGACCGACTCGAACATCGCGAATTAATTCATCGTGAGCGAAGCACTGAAGATAGGCGTCGTGTGGTGCTATCATTGACAGCGCAAGGTAAACAACGGTTAGCGGAAGCGCCAAGACCGCTCCAAGAAGATTTCATTCATAAATTTCAGTCATTAGACGATTGGGAACAGTCGCAGCTAGTGGCAGGTATGCAACGCATTGCAGCTATGATGGATGCTGAAAAGCTTGATGCTGCAGATGTACTTGAAGTAGGAACCTATGAACAAAAGAAATATCGCTCGCGCTAGCTTCACGACTATCTCTCTGCTGGTTTTATCGAGTTGCGCTCAAGTTACGCAGCCTGAACTATGCGATAGTAGCATCACGCCAATTTATGCCATTCAAAGTGACGGATTTCAGTCACCAGTGAGCGGTCAACAAGTGACTACGCGCGGAATTGTCACCGCTAACTGGCAAAGCGAAGCTGAACTCGGTGGCTTTTTTATTGTCAGCGAACAAACCGACCGCGACGATAATACACTGACGTCTGAAGGGCTTTTTATACAGGCAAATGCCAATCTAACCAGCCTTAAACAAGGTGATTTGGTTTATTTGACAGGTTCTGTTGCCGAAATCAATGAGTTAACCCAACTTACCAACCTCAGTCAGCATGCTGTTTGCGACTCTGGTTATACGGTTGAGCCTACCTCTTTTCAACTGCCAGTCACCGCAAAAGAACAGTTCGAAGCGCTTGAAGGCATGCCGGTTCAGATTAGCCAGGAATTGGTCGTCAACGGTCATTACCAGTTGTTACGGCATGGTCAATTTGACGTTGCGCATGAACGCCTATTTACCCCCACGCAGCATCACCAACCCGGTGCTGAAGCGCAGGCTCAGGCCAAAGCGAATGCGTTAGCTCGGATAGTTATTGATGATAATTTGGCACCGAATTCAACGACCATGGTTGCCCCTAAGCAAAACATCACAGCTACGAATAGCTTCCGCAGTGGCGATAGCATCGGCCCAGTTCAGGGTATTATTAGTGACTTTCGTGGTAGCTATCGGTTACAGCCAACATCACCGATCAGCGTGGTACACACGAATCCACGCCCCGTAGCTCCTGAAGCGCCAGCAACTAATACCATACGTGTTGCTGCCTTTAACGTGCTCAATTACTTCAACGGTGAGGGTACGAGTAAACAATTTCCTACCAAGCGCGGCGCTAAAACCGCTGCTGAATTTGAACGTCAACACGCGAAAATCATCGCCGCATTGAGCCAATTGAATGCTGACATCATTGGCTTATTGGAACTTGAAAACGATGGCTATGCGAGTCATAGCGCAATTTTTGAGCTAACCACAGCACTCGCTGCGACAACTGGACAACCTTGGAAGTTTGTACAAGCGGCTGCAGGTAAATTTGGCAGCGATGACATCACCAATGGCCTTATTTACCGAAGCGATAAGGTGACCCCTCAAGGGCAACCTCTGACGGTAACGCAAGCACCTTTTGGACAACGCAGTCGCCTGCCTCTTATTCAACGCTTTTCTCCTAAGAATACAGTTGAAAACGTCGTTGTTGCCGTAAACCACTTTAAATCTAAAGGGGGCTGTCCGAAAGATAATAGCGACCCGAATGCCAACCAGAGCGACGGGCAAGCTTGCTGGAACAAAGTTCGCGTTCAATCGGCCAAAGCATTGGCTGATTTCATAGACAACCATGAAGATTTAAAGCGTTTTCCGTTACGCGTACTAATGGGCGATTTTAATGCCTATGCCCAAGAAGACCCAATTCAAACGTTACTACAACGCGGCTATTACAATCGCATCGATGCATTTAATCCGCATGCCTATAGCTATGTGTATGATGCGCAGGCAGGTAGCCTTGACCACCTGCTCGTGTCGAGTCAATTGGCTGCTCGAGTTGTGCACCAAGCCATCTGGTCAATTAATGCCGACGAACCTACTCTGCTGCAATACAACAATGCCGACGCAAACCCCAATTGGTATGCGCCCTCCCCTTACCGCGCGTCTGATCACGACCCAATTTACGCTGATATTCAGTTTTAATTCATAAAAACGAATCAGCGCTTGTCACACAATAGGTCTTTGTTGCATCTTTTATAGCAGCTAGTGCAACAAAGGCCTTGATGGTGAGTCAGGAATATTCTGGATTTGGTCAAATTACGGATGAAGTAACCCTCGCTGCCGCGGTTGCTGGTAAATCACGTGCCCAGCAAATCATATTTGAGCGATATAAAAGCTCGGTGCTGCGCACGCTTATTGGTTTATGTCACGACCGAGAGCTTGCTCGCGATCTCGCCCAAGATGTATTTCTTCAGGCGTTTACAAAGCTTCATCAACTCCGCAATCACCAAGCCTTCGGCGCATGGCTAAAACAGCTGACGGTGCGCACTGCGTTATCTTATTTTCGAGCACAGCCAGCGCCGGCTGAATCGCTTGAGGAAGAATTCATTGATAGCACCGAGTGGTCTGCGCAAGCCGATTGGCTTGTTCAATTACGTGATATTGAAACGTTAATTGCCCAGCTAAATGATACCGAGCGACTAACTGTCTGGCTCTATTTAGGCGAAGGTTATACTCACGAAGAGATTGCTAATCTCCTCGACGAACAGGCATCGACCGTGCGTAAACGTTATCAACGTGCCTTAATGAAACTAAATACTTTTTTGACACAAGAGGTACCTCATGACCACAAAGCATGAGCAACAATTGCAACAGCAGTGGCAACAATATGTTGCCACTGAAGCTGAGCATGTTGAACTCGAATTTCCTCTACAAAGGACTACTCAATTTGAGAAAAGAATCAAGCCAATGTGGCTAACCGCGGCGGCCTTTGTGATGGCGGTTGCGGTAACGTGGTGGTTGTCATTTCTGCCCGTTCCTGAGTCATCAGAAGCAAGCATCGCAGGTGCTCCTGCATCG
>NCJS01000218.1 GCA_002279005.1 Idiomarina sp. 34-48-12
CCATCGGAGGCATTCCGCCCAAACAATTAACGCAAGCGGTTCATTAATTCTACGAATAACTGCTGCTTAAAATGGGGGGATTACATTGATGTTTGGCGGCTTGAAGAGAAAGAAACCGATGTGAACATAGCGTTGACTGCCTATAGGGATGTTGCCAAAAATACTGCTGAGCACATCGTATTTGTGTCGAATGACACTGATTTGTCTCCAGCATTGCAAGCCATTCGGGATGACTTTGGAAGCTCAGTAAAAATTGGGGTGATCATTCCGATTCGAAAGCAAACAGCAGGTCGACCGCCAAATGCTAAGCTTAGCAGCTATGCAGACTGGACAAGAAAGTATATAACTAACAATGAGCTGGCGGATAGCCAACTGCCCGAACTTATTCCGACGAATAGAAAACCAATAAAAAAACCGGAGTACTGGTGATGGAACATAACACCCCTAAATTTCAGGAAGAATACGCCGCCAAAATTCCCGCAATGACGCTGTTGGCCAACTTGGGGTGGACGTTTTTAGCTCCGGTGGAGGCATTGGCGCTGCGCGGTGGTAAGCAAGACCAAGTGGTGCTGCGCGAAGTATTACGCAAAGTGCTTTCGAACCGCACGTTCGTGTTTGCCGGTGAAAGCCATCCGTTATCGAACAACTCCGTTGACAATATTATCTCGCAGCTATGCTCGCCGGCACTCAATGAAGGCTTACGCCACGCCAACGAGAAAATTTATAACCACCTGCTGTACGGCATGCCGGTGACCGAGTTTGTTAACGGTAAAAAAGTCTCACCAACTATTCAGCTTATTGACTGGCACAACCTGAACAACAACGACTTCCACTTTACCGAAGAGTATTCGGTAACGCGGGCGAATGGTTTAGATTCACGCCGGCCTGATATTGTTTGTTTTGTGAATGGTTTGCCGCTGGTGGTGATTGAGGCCAAGCGCCCCGATGGCAATGCGCAAAAGGGGCCAACGGTCCTAGAAGGTATTTCACAAAGCTTGCGTAACCAACGCCCTGATGAAATTCCGCATTTATTCGCCTATACCCAGCTGTTGTTGTCGATTAACGGCAGTGAAGGGCGCTACGGCACCGTCGAAACCCCTGAAAAGTTTTGGGCCGCATGGCGTGAAGAAGACATTAACGATGCCGAAATGCTGGCGCTTAAAAATAAAAAGCGCTCAAGCGATGATATCAATGCGTTGTTCGCACACCGCCATCCACGTGATTTAGCCTGGTATCAAAACCTGCTAGCCGGTGGCGATTTAATGCTAAGTGGCCAAGACCGCTTACTGATTAGCCTGCTATCGCGCGAGCGGCTGTTTGATATGGTGCGTTACTTCACTATTTTTGACCAAAAAATTGGCAAAATAGTTGGGCGCTACCAGCAAGTATTTGGCATTAAACGCTTAATTGAGCGCATTCAAAAACGCCGTAGCGACGGCAGCCGCGAAGGCGGGGTGATTTGGCACACCACCGGCTCGGGTAAGTCATTCACCATGGTGTTTTTGTCGAAAACACTCATTCTTACAGACGCCCTTAAACAGTGCCGCGTTATTGTGGTGACCGACCGCGTTGATTTAGAAGACCAGTTGGCCAAAACCTTTGCCTCTGGCGGTGAGTTATCAACCAAGAAAGACCGTGAATCAGCCATGGCTACATCAGGCAAGCGCCTAGCCCAGCAAATTGGTCGTGGTAACGAGCGCATTGTGTTCACGCTCATTCAAAAGTTTAACTCCGCGACCAAGCTCAA
>NCJS01000219.1 GCA_002279005.1 Idiomarina sp. 34-48-12
AGGCCGGCAACGATGCCTTTGCCGTGTTCGTTCCAAAACTGTTTAATTCGTTCGACTTGTTGTTCTTCAGTTTCCATTTTTTAAAACCTCAAATGCGTTATTCGTTGTTCGTTAATCGTTATTCGTGAAACGATAGCTCGTCGATGCTGTTAAGCACAATAGCGTCGGTGGTGCGGTCGCGTAGGTGCTTTAGTTCGAAATCGGTGTCGCGGACGAGCAAGGCGTAGGTGGCGCCTGACTTGTCGGCTTTTGCCAACTTCTTCTTCATGTTCTGGGTGCCGCTGTGCAACTGGACTTTGAGTTGCGGCTTCGCACTTCGAATTTGTTCGGCAACGGCCGGGGCGATTAGTTCCGCCGCTTCAGTTGCCGCAATCACGTAAATATCAATGGCTTGCTCTGGTGGAATCTTGCCTTGTGATTCCAGCAACAGTACCAAACGCTCCATGCCCATGGCAAAGCCTACCGCTGGCGTTGGTTTGCCGCCAAGCTGCTCAACCAAGCCGTCGTAACGCCCACCGGCACAAACCGTGCCCTGGGCGCCAAGTTCGGTGGTAACCCACTCAAACACGGTGCGGTTGTAGTAATCGAGGCCGCGAACTAAGCGTTCATTCCTCAAACACGGTGCGGTTGTAGTAATCGAGGCCGCGAACTAAGCGTTCATTCAATACGTACTTGATGCCAGCGGCATCGAGGCGCTTACACAAACCATCAAAGTGTTCACGTGATTCGTCGTCCCAATACTCGGACAACTTCGGCGCATCAACCAGTATCGCTTGCGTTTCTGGCGATTTGCTATCGAGTACACGCAACACGTTGGTGTCGAGACGACGCTTTGAATCTTCGTCTAATTTGTCTTCATGGGCGCGCAAGAACTCACGCAATGCGTCGCGATAATTCGCACGCGCTTCATTCGATGCTAACGAGTTCAGTTGCAATTCGACTTGCTCGCTAATGCCAAATGCCTGCCATAGACGAGCAGACAGCAAAATCACTTCGGCATCAATGTCTGGGGTATCCATGCCAAACGCTTCAATACCGAACTGATGAAACTGACGATAGCGGCCTTTCTGTGGGCGTTCATGACGGAACATTGGGCCCAAGTACCACAAACGCTGGATTTGGTTGTACAGCAAGCCATGCTCGTTACCAGCGCGCACACAACTGGCGGTTCCTTCAGGGCGCAAGGTTAAGCTATCACCATTACGATCATCGAAGGTGTACATCTCTTTTTCGACGATATCGGTCACTTCACCAATGGAGCGCTTGAACAGGTCCGTGCTTTCGAGCACCGGCATGCGAATTTCTTGGTAGGTATATTGGGCTGCCACCTGACGAATCACGCCTTCAACGTATTGCCACGCTGGGGTTTGATTCGGCAGGATGTCGTTCATGCCACGAATTGCTTGTATATTTTTTGCCACGTTCGAGTTCTTTTCTGCTTAGGGTCTACTTAAGACGGAAATTTATTACGAAAAATGGCGCATAGTATACCGCAGCTTTACGCTTGCTTCACGGGAATCTGTTCAGCTTCTAGACGTTTTACTTGGTCGCGGATACGTTTTTCGAGTTCATCAACCAAATCGGCGTTGTCGAGACGGTCTTTTTGGCGTTCGCCATTGAGGTAAAAACCACTTTTGTTCTTCGCGCCAGCCAAGCCAACATGCGAGATCAGTGCTTCACCAGGGCCGTTCACCACACAACCGATAATCGATACGTCCATTGGCGTGACGATGTCTTCGAGACGCTGCTCGAGCGCATTCACGGTACCAATCACGTCAAATTCTTGGCGTGAACAGCTTGGGCAAGCAATAAAATTGATGCCACGGCTACGAATACGCAGTGATTTTAAGATGTCGAAGCCGACTTTCACTTCTTCAACCGGGTCGGCTGCCAGTGAAATACGTAAGGTATCGCCAATGCCTTCGGCTAATAGCATGCCAAGGCCAATCGACGATTTCACTGAGCCACTGCGCAGGCCACCCGCTTCGGTGATGCCTAAGTGCAACGGCTGCTCAATTTGTTTTGCCAATAATCGATACGATTCAACTGCCAAGAATACATCGGAAGCCTTCACGCTCACTTTGAAATCTTGGAAATTTAAGCGATCGAGAATATCCACATGGCGCATGGCGGATTCAACGAGCGCTGCTGGCGTTGGTTCGCCGTATTTTTCTTGGAGGTCTTTCTCAAGCGAGCCGCCGTTCACACCAATACGAATTGGAATACCACGATCTCGTGCAGCATCAACCACCGCGCGAATACGCTGCTCGTTACCGATGTTGCCTGGGTTAATTCGCAGA
>NCJS01000220.1 GCA_002279005.1 Idiomarina sp. 34-48-12
TAGAGGCGCATTTAGCGCCGTACCGAACATAAGCAAGTACATAAGAAATAGTGAAGGAGCAGATGGCATGGCCAGTCGCGGCATTAATAAGGTAATTTTAATTGGTAATTTAGGCGCCGATCCAGAAGTGCGCTACACGCAAAATAATACAGCCATCGCAAACCTTTCAGTTGCTACCAGTGAAACTTGGAAAGACAAGCAAACCGGCGAGCCGCGTGAACAAACCGAGTGGCACCGTTGTGTGGCGTATCGTCGCTTAGCGGAAATTGCTGGCGAGTACCTGAAAAAGGGTTCAAAAGTTTACGTTGAAGGCCGTTTGCAAACTCGCAAGTGGCAAGGCCAAGATGGCGTTGAACGCTACACCACTGAAATTGTTATCAACGATCTGCAAATGCTAGATGGTCGCCCAGGTGGCGGACAAGGTGGCTACGGTGGTGGTCAGCAGTCAGGTGGCTACGGTGGTGGTCAGCAGTCAGGTGGCTTCGGTGGTCAGCAAAGCGGTGGCCAAAGCGGTTCACAAGGTGGACAAGGCCAGGGTGGTTTCGGTGGCGGCCAGCAAGGTGGTCAACGTCAAGCGCCAGCGCAAAGCTTCAACCAGCAGCCTGCGCAGCAACCACAACAGCAAGAACCCTTCGTTCCTGATCAAGACTTCGACGACGATATTCCGTTCTAAGATTCATTTGGCTAGAAATCAAAGAGGCGCAATTCAGCGCCTCTCAACTCAAAGTCTTTAGCTAACCCCGTGCTCTGCAGCAACCTTATCAAAGTATTCTAGTGCCTGCTTCGCGTAGGCTCGTTTCGCAATGTAGTCACCCGCAAAGAAGTTTTTCTTAAAGCCATAAGCAACCATATCTTTTAAACGTTTTAATGGCACATCGACGGCGCTTAGCGCGAGTTCATATTCTTGCGTCACGGTAGTGCGCGAAACCAGTCGGTTATCGGTACAAATGACGGTTGCTAACCGGTTCGCATACATGTGTTTAAAGTTATGGTTGCTGACATCGCCAATATCAGGGTTTGTTTGTAGGTTACTGGTAATACAAACTTCAATGGCAATGCGGCGGTCGGCAATAAATGATGCTAACCGACGCGCATAATCCGCTTTGTCGGTAATTGCTGGGTCTTGAATCATTTCCGGTGAGAACAGTGAATAACCATGCCCTAGACGGTCGGCATAACACTGAGTGAGTGCTTCAAAAATACTCTCAGCACCATAAGCTTCACCAGCATGGACAGTCTTCAGTAAAAAGTTCTGATGCGCATACTCGTAAACTTCTTTGAAATCATGCGCGGGGTAACCCATTTCTTGCCCGGCGATATCTAAACCAACAATTGGCAGACCTTCTTCATCACGCAGACGTACGCTGGCGCGGATCATTTCCATCGCAGCCGTTTTAATCACTTGCTTCGGCTCATGGTCGCGCAACATTTGAAATAGTTGTGTGTAGTACGGCGAGAATCCTTTCTTACCGAACATGCGCATGGCGCAGTTGATAATGCCGTAATCAAACGGCGGTTTACTTCCGTTCTGAACCTCAGGCTGTGCGTTGTATTCGAGTTTGGCGCGTTTTAAGCCTTTGTTAGTTGTGTGCATGACGGTGTCAAAATCGATGCCACGCGCTGGGTCCATCATCAATTGCGGCGCGAAACGCACCTCAATGTAGATAACGCCTTCCGCAATATTGTCTTGGGCTAATTCATACGCGGCTTGCTCAAGGTTTTCCATGTCGCGCA
>NCJS01000081.1 GCA_002279005.1 Idiomarina sp. 34-48-12
AACATGGTTGAGCGGTGGTGCAGCAACATTTATTCCTGCGTGGGTACAAGCTTGTTTACAAGCGAGCACGCCAGAAGCTGTTGCAGCAATGGACTTCCCAGGTGTTGACGAAGAACGTCACGTAACGAAATTCAACCCAGTGCCAGCGGTACAGGGCAATGTGACTGTCAATGCTGTGATGACGGTGCCAGATTTGGCAACAGTGAACGCGGTACGTGGTGCGCAAGGTCTTGACCCGATCACCATGCCTGCTGATGGCTGGCCGGTAGCGATTTTCCAACATGGTATTACGGCTTATAAAGAAACTGTATTATCGTTGGCTGGCATGATGGCATTAAACGGTGTTGCCACTGTTGCGATTGATCATCCATTGCATGGCGACCGTGGTTTCGGTGCTATCAATGCCACTTCAGGTAAAGGTCCGGCAACGGCTTATATGAACTTAGGTAGCTTGTTGACCACGCGTGACAACTTACGTCAGTCGGTTTCTGACTTACTTGGTTTACGTTTGAGCCTCAATGCAACAAATGCACCAATTGATTCAGATCGCGTTTATTTCGCGGGTCACTCGTTAGGTGCGATTGCTGGTACAGCTTTCAGTGCTGTAGCGAACACGCCAATGACTGGTGCTCTTGAAGCGGCAACCCCGCTGTTTGCAGTAAGCGGTAGCTCGTTAATGGCACCAGGCGGCAGTATTGCGAACTTCTTGTTAGCATCAAACAGCTTTGGTCCAGTGATTAAGAGCCAGTTGTTGTACGCACAAAGTGCTGACTTCGCTGCAGCAGTAAATGCGACGGCGGAAGCGCAAGGTGTTGCACCAACAGATGCTGAGTTCCAAGGTTTGTTGATTCAAGTTTATGACCAATTCTGGGCAAGCTTGAGCGCGGCTGAGCAAGCTGGCATCAATGCCGTATTCGAACAGTTTGCTTTTGCGGCACAAACCGTCGTTGATTCAGCAGACCCAATTAACTACGCAGCAACAGTTGTTGCTACTGAAACACCGGTTCACTTGATTGAAGTTGTCGGTGATGGTGCTGAAAACTTACCTGACCAAGTTATTCCGAATGCGGTACAAGGCAAGCCTCTGGCTGGTACTGAGCCGTTAATCACAGCACTTGGTTTAGAAGCTGTTTCAGAAACGCTGGTGACTGTTGATGGTGCGCCAGTATCAGGTGCAGTTCGCTTTACCGAGGGTAGCCATGGTTCAATTGTTGACCCATCAGCGTCACCTGCGGCAACTCAAGAAATGCAAACGCAAACAGCGGTTTGGTTCAGTACAGATAACACGGTTATCCCTGTTCAAAACCCAGATGTTGTGCAACCATAAGCAACATCGATGCGAGATTAAAAAGGCCGCTTCGTCGGCCTTTTTTTATGGAGAAAACAAATGTGGGATATAGCGCAAGAGCTGATTGTATTTGTACTTAAAGCCGCGATTATTGTGTTTGCCGTGATGTTGATTGTTGGCGTGATGACCCAAGTGGCGCAACGTCAAAAGGGTAGAAAAGGCGAGTTGGTCGTTGACCGGTTGTCGGATGATTTGCGTGATGGTGTGCACCGGCTTAAGTTGGAGTTACTTGATAAAAAGCATCGCAAGAAAGCCCAAAAAGCGTTAAAGCAGCAACAGAAAAACGAGAAGAATGCTGCACCGCGTCAACGTATCTTTGTTGTTGATTTCAAAGGCAGTATGGATGCGCATGAGGTCGATTCGCTGCGTCGTGAAGTGAATGCCATTGTGGCGGTCGCAGAGCCGGGTGAGCAAGTCATGGTTCGTCTTGAGAGCCCCGGTGGCGTCGTTCACGGTTATGGTCTAGGCGCCGCTCAGTTACAGCGCTTACGAGACGCCGAGCTTGAGCTCATTGTGAGTGTCGATAAAGTGGCCGCGAGTGGCGGGTATATGATGGCGTCGGTTGCGAACCATATCCAAGCGGCGCCATTTGCGATTATTGGCTCGATTGGTGTGCTGGCACAGTTACCTAATTTTCACCGATGGTTAAAAAAACATGATGTCGATTTTGAACAGGTGACCGCCGGCGAATACAAACGCACGCTAACGATGTTTGGTGAAAATACTGACGATGGACGTCGCAAGTTCAAACAAGATCTAGAAAATATTCATGAACAATTCAAAGCGCATATTCGTAAGTATCGTCCAGAGCTCGATTTCGACAAAGTAGCGACCGGCGAATATTGGACGGCTCAAGAAGCGCTGAACTATGGCTTGGTGGATTCATTGACGACAAGCGATGCCTGGTTGCTCGAACGACGCGAGAGCCATGATATGTTCTTGGTGCGTTACGTGGTGAAAAAGAATATCGGCGAACGTGTTGGTCGTAATGTCTCCGCGGTGCTGTACGCCGTGAAGAACTTTCTGAGTAAAAATTAATCTTAGTAGACAGATGGTACGGGTAAATTTTTAAGTGAGGGATACCATGAGCGATGATTTTGAGCTGTTTCGCCGTGAAATGACCGACGTTACCCCTCTTGCTGGGGAAGACGTCGCTGATATCCGAACAGCGTTTACCCCAACTCTTGCTCAGTTGGAGCGTCGTAAAGCGGCTGAGCAACAACTTGAAGAAGACATTAACTTCTTATCCACTGAATATGTTGAACTTGTGGAGCCATTAGATACCATCGCGTTCCAGCGCGAAGGTGTGCAACATGGTGTTTATAAACGTTTGCGGCTGGGCCAATACCCCATTGAAGCCAGCTTAAACTTGCATCACCATAGCTTACGAGAAGCGCGCGTTGCACTATTCGAGTTTATTCAAGATTGTCACCACAGCGGTGTCCGATCTGCCTTAATTATTCACGGTCAAGGCAAGCATTCAAAACCGCACCCAGCGTTAATTAAAAGCTACGTGAACAAATGGCTACGTGAACTTGAGCCGGTGATGGCATTTCATAGTGCGCAACGTCATCACGGTGGCAGTGGTGCGGCATATGTGATGTTGCGTAAGAACGCGACACAAAAGCAATTAAATCGAGAGCGACATCAACGCCGCTGAGGAGTCGAGACCTGTGATAAAACATTTTGGTTTACGTGAGGTAGCACTGAGTGTTGCGATGGCACTGAGTTGTGCGCCCGTTCTCGCCGAGCAAACCATGTCGGAGCGGCTGGGTGACATACTTGAGCAACGTGCTGATAGCCATCTTGATGCAGACTTTGCCTACGAAAGGTTAGAGCTGGTGACACTATTGGGTGAATTACGGGCGCAAGAGATTCGGCTTAGCACACGCGCACCCGAATTAGATGCTGGCTTAAACGAAGTATTGCGTGCTGATTCCGTTGTTGTTGAAGGCGAGTGGCTGGGGAATAGCAAAAACACGTTAATTGTTGATTCGGTCACCGCCAAAGATGCACAACTGACTGTTGCGTATTGGGGGAAAGGCCAATCGAATCTTCATGCGCTATACAATGCTGCGAATGAACAAGGCAAACTCCAGCGTGTTTCGCAACCGATTATCTGGCAAGTGAAGCGAGCCCAACTCGACAATGTTGTCTTGAATTTGTTCGACCAAGGGCAGCCAATATTGAGTGTGCGCTTAGCATCGCTCGAGCTGCCTGAAGCAAGCGCTGATGATACAGCGGATACGTATATCGCAAGGTTGTTATGGCCGATATTGGAGCAGGTATTGGAGCAAGCGATGGCGGGGAGTTCGGATGCGGTGGTTGATTACGGGCGCCTGACGCAATTCATCTGGCGCGAAATCCGTTAAGAAAAGAGCAAGTGCGATATTAGCTATTCGATATTAGATATTAGACAAAACACAAATGCCCGATGCATCAGTCTAATATCTAATATCTAACGGCTAATATCGCTGTTGGTTTTAGAGGTTTCTTTCTTTTAGATCGGCTTTGGCGTCGTTGAATACATCTTCATCCAAAGCACCTTCGCTTTTCGCAACAATCACCGAAACCATTGCATCACCGGTAACATTAACTGCTGTGCGAGTCATATCCAACAAGCGATCGACACCGATGATTAAGCCGATACCTTCAACAGGTAAACCAACCTGTCCAAGTACCATTGCTAGCATGATCATGCCAACGCCTGGAACACCTGCGGTGCCAACTGAGGCAAGGGTAGCGGTGAGTACGACCATTAAATAATCAGCAATGGACAAATCAACCAAGTAAACTTGTGCGATAAATACCGTTGCAACGCCCTGCATAATCGCGGTGCCGTCCATATTGATGGTGGCACCCAACGGAACGGTAAAGGAACCAACACTGTTATGCACGCCTAGACGCTTAGTGACAGTCTCTAAGGTAACAGGCATGGTGGCATTCGAGCTTGCTGTGCTAAAGCCGAAAATTTGAACTTCACGCATTTTGCGTAAGAAAATAATCGGGTTCATGCCGGATAACCCTTTCAGGATAATCGGATAGGTTATTAAGGCGTGAGCAATAAGCACAAACAATACCAGCAAGAAATATTTGCCAAGGCTGAAAATGGTTTCGAATGATGTTTCTGAAAACAACTTCGCCATCAATGCAAAGACACCGTATGGTGCAATGTTCATCAGGATGATGACTAATTTCATGATGACTTCATTGAAATCGTCGAACAACGTTTTGACGCGCTCGCCTGGCTTGCCAACTAATGCCATAGCGATACCAAATAACAGCGCAAACACAATAATTTGCAGCATGTTACCGTTGGCAAACGCATTAAATGGGTTGGTTGGGAATAAGTCGATTATAACCTGCGCAAGCGAAGGTGCTTCAGTTGGTTCGTAAGTTGCGTCAGTTGCAAGTTCAATACCCGTACCAGGTTGAACTAAAACGGCCATCGCTATGGCGAATGTAATGGCGATGGCTGTGGTAATGAGGTACAAGCCGACAGATTTACCACCGAGTCGGCCTAATTTACTAGGGTCACTGAGTGAGCACGTACCAACCACCAATGACACAAATACAAGCGGCACAACTAACATTTGCAGCGACGAAATAAAAATTTGGCCAACAACGTAGAATAAGCCTTTGGTTAGATAACCTTCGACAATGGTGCTATCAGGGAAAATAGTCTTCAGTAAAATGCCAACAGCAATACCGGCAAACATCCCGATAACAATGCGGCTCGTGAGACTGAGCTTCTTTTTATTTTCTGACATAAACATTCCTTTCGATCACGTCGCTTGAGAGGGTGACGTGCACGTAAACAATTGAGATCGGCTCAAGACTACCAGAATTCTTATTTAAACAGTAGCACTGTGCGTTTGACTGTCATCGAATTGCCACGAAAGTGCCAACCAACTGTCATGCTCTCCACCTATGCTGAGCCAACAGCAGCTGAATGAGAGAGTAACAATGATAGAAGTTGAGCAATTGCTAAATAAAAATTTACCTGCTTTGCACAACCATCAGTTGTTGCATAAATCTGCATTGTGGGTGTTACGTGGACTATTGTGCGAACGTGAAATTAAACGGTTCGCTGAGGCTTATCCAAATCTTCAAGGTCTTGAATTCGTCGAGCATGTACTCGACTTTTTTAATTTTAGTTTTACTGCTCGCGATAGTGAGCTCGATAACATACCTACCGAAGGCCGCCTCATCATTGTCGCCAATCATCCAATCGGTTCGCTTGACGGCTTGGCGCTATTGAAGTTAGTTAGTAGCGTGCGTGGCGATGTGAAGATTCTCGCCAATGATTTGTTGCAGGCGGTTGAACCGCTGCAAGAGCTTCTGATTCCCGTCCCTGTGTTTAAATCTTCTACCACCGGCGTTCGTAGTGAGCCGTTGCGGCGTCTTTACCAGCACTTAGAGGGTGAGGGTGCGTTGATTGTGTTTCCGGCCGGAGAAGTGTCGCGATTGCGTCCACAAGGCATTCGCGATCACCACTGGAACACCGGCTTTTTGAAAATGGCATTACGAGCACAAGCACCAATATTACCGATTCATGTAAAGGCACAGAACTCAGCATGGTTTTACGGCGCGTCCATGCTGTACAAACCATTAGCAACGTTGTTGCTGGTGCAGGAGATGTTTCGTCAGCAGCGCGGGCATATCGATTTTCGTATTGGTGAGTTAGTGCCACTGAAATCATTCAATGTCGAGCAATTGACGCTGTCGCAGCGCGCAAAGATGTTCCGGCGTCATGTTTATCGCCTCGGTCAGAATAAAACGGGCGTACTTAAAACGCAGCGACCAATTGCTCGAGCAGAGTCTCGCCAAGCGTTAAAGAAGGCCGTAGAGGCTTGCGAACGACTTGGCAGTACGCAGGATGGCAAACACATTTACCTGTATCGCTACGACGGAAATTCGCCGATTTTACGAGAAATCGGAAGGCTTCGTGAAATCGCTTTTCGGGCAGTAGAAGAAGGTACTGGGCGGCGGCGTGATCTTGATAATTTTGATACGTGGTATACCCAATTGATTCTGTGGGATGCCGACGACTTAGAAATTGCTGGCGCTTATCGTCTTGGCGATGCTCGTTCGATTGTGGCTGAACGCGGTTTGGAAGGGCTCTATAGTCATTCACTCTTTCAATATCATCCGCAACGGATGGCGCCGTTTATTGCTCAGGGATTAGAGCTTGGACGTAGCTTTGTGCAGCCGAAATATTGGGGTAAACGAAGTTTAGACTACCTCTGGCAGGGGATTGGCGCGTTACTGCAACAACACCCGCAGTATCGCTATTTATTCGGTCCGGTGACGATGAGTGCAAGCTTGCCGGGCGTTGCCCAGGATGCGCTCGTGCAATTCTTTGGTGATCATTTTCCTGATCCAGATAATTTAGCGCTGTCACGCACGCCATTTATGCCAAATAGTCGTCCGCTACCGGATATCAGTGATGACTACGCTGATGACATACTTCATCTGAAACACTTTTTAGCGTATCAAGGTGCTGCTATCCCAACGTTATTTAAGCAATATGCAGACTTGTGTGAGAAGGGTGGGGTTCGGTTTTTAGGGTTTAATGTTGATGCCGATTTCGCCAATGCCGTTGATGGTTTAGTGATGGTGGATATCCATCGATTGAAAGCGCATAAACGAAAGCGTTATCTTGGTGATTGATAAAAGGAACAGGCAATAAAAAAGCCCAGCTCGAACGCTGGGCTTTCTCGTTATTCAGTCGTTGTTACATGTATTCTGGACCGAAGCCGTTCGTCCAAATAATTGCTGAGGTTACCATCAGTACAACAAGCATGATAAGCCCTGCGGTTACCACTGAAGAGGCATATAAGAAACCACGCTCTTCAGGAATATGCATTAAAATTGGTACACCGGAGTAGAGCAGATAAACCGAATAGGCAACGCCTGCTAAAAACACCATAGTGACGAACCACAATTCTGGGTACAATGCAGCAATACCAGACATGATGACAGGCGTTGCGGTGTAACTGGCGAGTTCCAACGATTGAGTAAAGGTTGGCGCGGCGCCAAAGGTTTTTGCCATCCAATGGATCAAATAGGCGAGCGCAAATACGCCGGCAATGAAGCCGCCATACATGGCGATAGCCATTAACATGGCACTATTTTGGGTTAAAAAGGTAACTTCGCGTGCGCCAATGCTCCAACCGATATGTGCGGATGCATAGTACGCCG
>NCJS01000082.1 GCA_002279005.1 Idiomarina sp. 34-48-12
GATGATTCATAAATCTACGAGTCATTTTACCATTCAGAGCAAATTCTTTGTCAGTCTGCAGGTTGAAAGCCATTTGAGTATAAATATTATGAATATTTACCTTATCTGTTTGTGTTAGTTCGTAAAGAATCCTTGCAAGCCTTAGCGTTGATCTATAAAGCCTTGTAACTTTCCCCACATCTCGCTCTCTTGATGCGCAATCAATAAAGGTACGGCAAATAGCAAAGTCGCTCCAAACAAAAATATCATATGCATTATCCTTATCAATAATCGGTGACTTACCCAATGTCTTCCATATTGGATGTAATAAAAAAGGTTTTTGGTAGTCTTTAAACTCTGTAAATATTTTATTTAAACACCCAATGATTTCCTCCCTTTTACTCAACATTTCAACAGTATTATCCCAATGTTGAATTGTCGAACAGGTAGGCTCTAAGATTTCCTTTAGTCTCGCTCTAAATGGTTTTATCGAATCAAAAATACCTAGCGCGGCGTAAGAAGTACTTGCAGGTCTAATCACCAACTCGGTACCCCAGTCAGACTCTCTGTCGTTTGCAGTGGTATTGTCCGGAATAACTGTAAGCTTAACTTCCAAGGCTCGAATAAATGAGTCACCGAGTTTTAGTACGAGATCAATTCCTTTAATGTCTGTCCTTGAATATTCTTGGTAAGGCTCGAATTTTGACTCGAATAAAAAACTCAATTCATTATTTGCCACATCGGTACCAAATATAAAATCAAAACCTTCTTCTCGCGCTTCTACCTGAAGCTCTTGATTCGTGCATAGGTATACAGCAGAAGTATTTGTGTGAATCGCCACTAGTTGAAAACTATTTTTAATTAATGTACCATTAAGCTGCTTATTTAGAACTGTAGGTAATGATGCTTAGACTAGGATTTTTAATACTGGTGCTTGTTGCTGTTCTGACTCAAATCAGTCAGGCGGTTGCTGATGTGCATCAATCTCACCAGTCCTCTTCTGAGCAACACCTCAATTTTGAGCATGACGAATCCCACATCGATAAGCGCAATCTCCCTAAAAGTGGAGAAATCAGCTTTGACTGCCATCACTGCTGTCACTGCCATGGCTCATTTCATTTATATGCCATGAAGACTGAAAAAACTCTCGCGTTACCACGAATGGGCACAATACGTCCTGGGTATACTGAGTTTTACACTAACCCTCTATCATCTCCGCTGTTCCGGCCTCCCATCTCCTCATAACTGCCTAATAAGCTGCTATAGCAGCGCAAAAAAATCATTATTTTACGCAGTAATATGACTGAGGAGTCTATCTATGGGTCCGTTTTCGACACATAGCAAACGCTTGTTTATTGCCGTAAGTCTGGCAATAAGTTCAAGCTACGCCAATGCACAACAGTTGCCCGAGCAATGGCAAAAAACTGTGCAGCAACACCCCAGTGTTGAAGCCGCTCAACAGCAGGCTGAAGCGCTGATCCAACAGGGCAAACAATTAAATCAGCCTTTGTACAACCCTAGCTTATCGTCACGCTTAGAGCGCGAGGGTGACATCAATAATTACACTGTTGGCCTAAGCCAAACGCTGGACTGGAGCACTCGCAATGAAGCACGAGCCAGTCAGAGTGACGCCATGACGGCTATGGCAGTGAGTATTTATCGCCAGTCGGCGACATCGCATGCTAAAACTCTGTTGAATGCCTATGTGCAATGGCTGGATGCAAAACAGCGTTACGCACTGGCCGAGCAACAAGAGAAAATCGTTAAACAGGCGATAAGCTTGGTTGCCGAACGACGTAAAGCCGGTGACTTAGGTGCCGTCGACGAACAACTGACGGTACTCGCACTAAGTCGGCAACTGCAACAAACGGCAGCGGCTTATCAACAGCTGCAATCCGCTGAAGCAGAGTTAAACGCTCTGCTAACCACGATTGACGTCGCTCAACTCTCCGTGAATGAGGAGCTATTTAACGTTGAACCTGCGTTAACGGCTCGCTGGCAACAACATCCGGCGTTAAAAGCTGCTTACCTGCAATGGCAATTAAAGCGCGCCGATGTCGACTGGAAACGCTCGTTAACCACCGCCAACCCAACCGTAGGCGTCGAAGCGGGCGAGAACGATAACGAAACAGTAGTTGGCTTATCATTCAGCATTCCACTACAGATTCGCAATAACTACAGCGATGCAGTACGCGCAGCCAATAGCGAAGCTGTTGCTGAAGAAAAACGTTTGATTGCACTAAGGCAACAATGGCAAGCAGCACTGAAATCATCTCTTAACAATTATCGCTTTGTGAAAAAACAGTGGCAAAGCTGGCAAAAAGACTTTCAATCTCGGCAGGATGAGTCGATGCAGGTGATTGAACAGTCCTGGCTCGCCGGTGACCTATCCACCACAGACTACCTCACCGCTGTGCAACAGCAGCTCGATAGCCAATTTGCAGGGATAGCGCTGCAAACACAATATCGGTTGGCCGCCATTGAATGGTTGTACCGTTCGGGCGAACTCAGTAAAGCGCTGACGTTATCGCCGTTAAGCCAGCAAACAAACGCAGAGATTGGAGAGTAAACGATGTCAGTAAAACCTTTATACGCAGCAATAGCACTTGCGCTGAGCTTTTCGGTTATGGCGCAGGATGAACACGGACACGACGAAAAAGAAGATACCCACAAGGAAGAAGGCAAACACGAGCAAGGTGAACATAAGGAAAGCTCAGGCGTGGAGCTATCCAGCAAGCAGCTATCCATGGCAGATATCACCACGCGAACCTTGCAAACTCAAGTCATTGAATATCCGGTTTATGCCCCGGGCGAGGTGGTTGCTAACGACTTTAATAGCTATATCGTGAGTCCGCGCATCGATTCGACCGTTCTCAAACGTTTTGTCAGTATTGGCGATCACGTCGAAAAAGGTGAGCCACTGGCAACCCTCTTCAGCGCCACCATGGCGGAGGCGCAAAGTCAGTATTTGGTCACACTTAACGAATGGCAACGCGTGCAGTCACTCGGCGAGTCAACGGTGGGTGAAAAACGCTTTGTCGAAGCGAAAAACGCCTTTACCTCAGCGCAAGCGCAACTCAAAGCATTTGGTATGTCAGCCAGCGACATTAAGCGTTTAAGTAAAGCTAACTACCCTATCGGCGAATACCAACTGACCTCAGAAATTGGCGGGATTGTGGTTAGCGATAACTTCAAGCAAGGCCAGCAAGTTAATGCCGGTAATCACTTGGTTGAAGTGCTGCAAGAAGAAACCTTGTGGGTTAATGCTCGTCTACCAGGCTCAGCTGACCTTAGTGTGCAGTTTGGTGATCCTGTTACAGTGAGTGTCGACAATCAGCGCTTTGCGGCAAAAGTCATTCAGGAAGGCCACACAATAGACCATAAAACCCGCACCCGAACGGTACGACTTGCGGTAAATAACGAAAAGGACCAATTACACCCTGGTTTATTTGCGGATGTTTATTTCTCAGTCAAGTCGGATGGACCGGTGCTTGCAGTTAAGGACTCAGCCTTAATGCGGGCCCCTGATGGTGACTGGCAGATATTCATTGAGCACGAACCCGGAAAGTTTGAACCGAAGAAAGTCGAATTGGTTGATGAAAAGGGTCCGTGGAAAGTTATTCGAGGCGTTAAGGAAGGCACAAAATACGTAGACAACGGCGCGTTTTTCGTTCGCTCACAAATCGCTAAAGGCGGTTTTGACCCACATAACCACTAACAGGAGGTTGTATGTTTCAGCGCATTATTCAGTTTGCTGTCGCCAATCGCCTGTTATTGGTATTGGCTTTATTCAGCATCAGCATTGCGTCATTTTTTATTATTCCCAAACTTAATCTGGATGCCTTTCCCGATGTTACCAACGTTCAGGTAACGGTAAATACGGAAGCACCCGGATTAGCAGCGACCGAAGTCGAGCAGCTTATTACCTATCCGATAGAGTCGGTGATGTATGCCCTGCCCGACGTCAAAGAAGTTCGGTCAATCTCAAAAACAGGTTTATCGGGCATTACCGTGGTATTTGACGAGAGTGTCGATATCTACTTTGCCCGGCAACTGGTATTCGAGCGGCTGCAAGCGGCAAAGGAGTTGATTCCAGAGGGAGTCGGCACGCCCGAAATGGGCCCTAACTCTTCCGGTCTCGGCCAGGTTTATCAGTATCTGCTACTTGCCGAGCCGGGCTCTGATGTCAGTAGCATGGAGCTACGCAGTCTTAACGACTATGTGGTTAAACTGCTACTGATGCCCGTTGAGGGAATTACCGAAGTCTTGTCCTTTGGCGGTGAAGTTAAGCAATATCAGGTTAACCTCAATCCCGCCAAGCTGCTGTCTTACGACCTTACCCAGCAAGACGTCATGGGCGCGGTCAACAAGAATAACGGTAACGTTGGTGGTTGGTATATGCCCCGCGGTCAGGAGCAGTTGGTTATTCGCGGCACCGGCTGGCTGGAAAGCGGTAAAAAAGGTCTACAGCAGATACAACAAATACCGCTCAAAACCGTTGACGGCGTTTCCGTAACACTGGGCCAGGTTGCCGACGTCGAAATCGGCAGTGAAATTCGCCAGGGAGCGGTCTCAATGTCGCGTAAAGTCGACGGCGAGGTCAACCAGCTGGGCGAAGTGGTGTCGGGTATTGTGCTCAAACGCATGGGCTCGAATACCAAAGCCACCATCGACGGTATTAAAAAGCGCATTCCGCTTATTCAGCAAGCATTACCCGAGGGTGTCACCTTTGAGCCGTATTATGATCAGGCCGATTTAATACAAAAAGCCGTATCTACGGTCGCGTATTCACTGCTCATTGCCTTTGTCTTTATTATCGCAGTATTAGCACTGTTTTTGCTCAACATACGCGCTACTTTTTTAGTGTTACTGTCCATTCCCGTTTCTATCGCCATTGCCCTGATGGTAATGTCCGCGATGGGCATGTCAGCTAACCTGATGTCGCTGGGCGGGATTGCTGTTGCCATTGGTATGCTGGTCGACGGCTCCGTGGTGATGGTTGAAAACATCTTTAAGCACTTAAGTCGTCCGGATAGTGAACACCAAGACGACGCCGAGCAACGCACAGAGCACCGCGACCCAGATCCTCAGGCAGCCAAACTCGATAGCCATGGTATCAAGCTGCGAGTTAAGGAAGCGGCGAACGAAGTGGCACGACCGGTATTCTTTGCCGCCATGATTATCTTGGTGGTCTTTATGCCACTGTTTAGTTTTCAGGGTGTTGAAGCTAAATTATTTGAGCCCATGGCTATCAGTATTATGCTGGCCATTATCTCCGCGGTTTTTGTGGCCATCATGGTTGTACCGGCATTAGCCAGTTACTTTTTCAGTCGGGGTATTAAGCCTCGTGAAAATAAGCTGCTTAAACCACTAGATAATGGTTATAAAAGACTATTATCGGTGGCGTTACGCAGTAAAAAGGCTGTTATTACCCTGGCCGGTGTGCTGTTTGTCGGCGCTTTGGTGTTAGTGCCTCGTCTTGGCACAGAATTTGCGCCCGAATTGGAAGAAGGCACGATTAATATTCGCGTGACATTAGCCCCCTCCTCTAACCTTGAAACTGCCTTAGAGGTAGCTCCGAAGCTTGAAAAAATCCTGATGTCGTTCCCGGAAACCACCTACGCACTCAGCCGCATTGGACGAGCCGAAGTGGGCGGCGATCCAGAGCCTATCAGCAACATCGAGATATATGTGGGTCTTAAGCCGCAGTCTGAATGGACAACAGCATCGGATCGCTACGCCTTACAAGAAAAAATGGAGGCAAAACTCGATGCTCACCCAGGCTTGTTGTTTAATTTTTCACAACCTATCGCAACACGGGTTGATGAACTGCTCTCAGGTGTAAAATCGCAGCTAGCCATCAAACTATTTGGACCCGAGCTTGACGTGTTGGCCCGTAAAGGCCAGGAAATAGAAAGTGCCGTCAAGCAGGTTGACGGGGCCGTTGCAGTAGCGATGGAGCAAATAAAAGGTGAAGCACAACTGGTGGTTTCGCCGAAACGCCAACAACTCTCACGCTACGGCTTAAATGTCTCCGATGTACTTAGCGTTGTCGACAATGGCTTGGGTGGCGCTTCGGCAGGCCAGATCATTCGCGGTAATGAGCGCTATGATATTTACGTGCGGTTGGCCAAGCAATTCCGCGATACGCCGGAGTCTATTCGCTCGTTACGCTTGTTAACTCCCTCGGGGGCCTGGGTAACCTTAGGCGAAGTCGCCAACGTTGCAATTGAATCAGGACCACCGCAAATCCGTCGTGATGATGTACAGCGTCGCGTTGTAATTCAATCGAACGTTCAGGGTCGTGACATGGGCAGCGTGGTTGCCGATATTAGGAAGGCGATTGACGAGAAGGTGGATTTACCAACCGGTTACTCAGTCGACATTGGTGGCCAGTTCGAAAGTCAACAACGAGCACAGGAGCGCTTGTCCATTGTCGTTCCCATATCGCTGGCACTCATCGCCCTGCTGCTTTATTTTGCTTTCGGCACCATGGGTCAAGCCATGTTGATTTTGGTGAATGTACCGTTGGCAGTCATCGGTGGTATTGTGGCACTCTATGTGTCAGGACAGTACTTATCGGTGCCCAGCGCCGTGGGTTTCATCACACTGTTTGGTGTGGCGGTACTAAACGGTGTGGTTCTGGTCGAAAGTATAAACCAGAGAATAACCGATGGGCATGCAGTTAATGATGCCGTGTTTGATGGCGCATGGTCTCGACTACGCCCGGTATTAATGACGGCAATAACCTCAGCGTTAGGACTCATTCCCATGCTGTTTGCAACCGGCGCAGGCGCTGAAATTCAGCGTCCATTGGCCACCGTCATTGTTGGCGGTTTGGTGTCTGCGACATTGCTAACACTGGTTATCTTACCCGTGCTCTATCCTTGGTTTTCGAAACAAAAAATTAAGGATCTGAGCCGTTAGGGTTCAGCACTTAAGGGGGCGGTTATTGCCGCCCCTTCTACTACAAAGAGGAACGTATTATGGGGCATCACCATAACCATGATCACTCAAAGGACATGCCGTCCAACCGATTAGGGTGGGCATTTGTTCTTAACTTTGTTTTCACCATTATCGAGTTTATTGGTGGCTTTCTTACCAACAGTACCGCCATTTTAGCTGATGCCGTTCATGATCTTGGCGATAGCTTGTCGCTTGGCCTGGCGTGGGTACTTAATAAGCTGGGCAAAAAACAGGCTAACCAACACTTTACCTACGGTTATAAGCGACTCAATCTTGCCGGTGCATTTATTAATGCCGTTGTTTTAATCGCAGGCTCTGCCTGGGTACTTGTGGAAGCGATTCCCAGACTCTGGAACCCTCAAATGCCCATCGCTGATGGCATGATCGCTTTAGCCGTCGTTGGCATTACAGTTAATGGATTTGCCGCTTACAAATTGTCAGAGGGCAAAACGTTAAACGAACGCGTTATTAACTGGCACTTGCTGGAGGATGTTCTCGGCTGGGTTGCTGTACTTATCGTTGGTATTGTTTTGTTGTTCGTAGACTGGCCAATTCTCGACCCTATATTGTCGATTGGCTTTACTCTATTTATTTTAGTGAATGTGGAGCTACCTCATGTCGCTGACCTACACCATCTGCATTTTTGGTCACTAGATGGCGAGGAGCATGTATTAACCGTTCATTTGGTGTTATCTAAAAACCTTGATATTGAGGCCCGTAGCGATTTAAAACAGCGCATCGATGACGTCCTTGCGCCCTATGCTTTAAGCCATACAACGGTAGAACTAGAAGATCCTGATGAAGCCTGTAGGGACAACTGATAATGAGTGCATTATTTTTGTTCAAGACGAGCCAGTAATACACCAGATGTGCGCATGAAATTGATGCTCGATATCATATTCTCCAAACACAACATCGACACTTTGGTGACCCGAGTCTTAAATATGGAAAGAAGCAGATGC
This sequence comes from Idiomarina sp. 34-48-12, assembly GCA_002279005.1. Classification (GTDB taxonomy): domain Bacteria; phylum Pseudomonadota; class Gammaproteobacteria; order Enterobacterales; family Alteromonadaceae; genus Pseudidiomarina. The sequence goes on from NCJS01000082.1 coordinate 7,908, forward strand.
AGAGGTAAAAAAGCTGTGTGTTAATAAGACCAATATGAGCAACCAATATATTTTCGTAACGGCCACTTTATCTAATAATCCACCATAAAACCAGCGCTGAAACTCGTGTTAACGTGTGATAAACTGTAGGTATATCGAAATCGTTTTAGGTTGTTCCAATGTCATCATGTTGCGGAAGTTCAGCGCAAGCCGAAATGGATAACTCTCAACGCAGGTTGTTATGGACGGTTCTAGTCCTTAATGGCGTCATGTTCTTTGTTGAGTTCATTGCGGGTTGGATGGCTGAATCCAGTGGTCTTATTGCTGATTCGCTGGATATGCTTGCCGATACTTTGGTTTATGCTGTGAGCTTATACGCTGTTGGCAAAGCCATTAAATATAAAGTCAATGCCGCTATTTTAAACGGCATACTGCAAACATTATTAGCTCTGGCGGTGTTATTGGATGTCATCCTTAAACTGGCATTTGGTAGTCAGCCCGAAACCTTTGTCATGCTCTCAATAGCGGGGCTTGCATTACTGGTAAACATCGTTTGCTTTGCCCTTCTATATCGCTCCCGAAACGGCGATATTAACATTCGCGCCAGCTGGATTTGTTCACGCAATGATATGATCATGAATGTCGGTGTTATTGTCTCTGCGATGCTCGTCGCCCAGCTCCATGCGGCATGGCCTGACTTACTCATCGCAACTGTCATAGCCATCATTGTACTGCACTCTGCTATTCGCATCATCAAAGACGCGATAGCTGTAAAGACAGGTGAAAAAGACGATATTTCTGGGTGTTGCGGGTAATCACCAGGATTCGTAATGAGCTCAATATTTTTAATAAAGACACTCGGGTTATTTATCGCAACCGCAATTGCAGAAATTGTCGGTTGCTATTTACCCTACCTATGGCTCAAAGAGGGTCATTCCGTTTGGTTGCTCATTCCGGCAGCAATAAGCTTAGCCTTATTTGCTTACTTATTAACACTTCATCCAGCGGAAAGCGGGTGGGTCTACGCAGCTTATGGTGGTATTTACGTGTTAACTGCCATAAGCTGCGAATTATCGATAAATCGCCTTTATCCAGCTTCGACTTGATTGGGGCGGCGTTTGTGCTAACCGGTATGGGGATTCTTGTGTATGGCTGGCGTTAGCTATAAAGCAATTCAGTTAAAGAACTACGCTCAAAAGTTTTACTACACAGACTAACGCACCTTATGTTTGTCCGTGGTAGCGTCCTCAACCCCGTCATTAAGCGACGCCATCAGTGGACAATAGACATCTCCGTGTCCGGAGCTGCATTTTTGCACCAGCTCATTCAACGCTCGTTCAATTTGCTGTAAGCGCGATATCTTTCGACGAACACTGGTGAGCTTTTGCTCTCCAAGCTCCCGTGCTTCATCGCAATGATCGCCATCTTGCAGAGTTAATAGCTCACCAATTTCATCCAGACTAAATCCGAGCCATTGAGACGCGCGAATAAAATGAAGCCGAGCAAGCGCTTGTTCGTCGTAATGTCGGATCCCCCCATACGGCTTCTCCGGCTCGCTCATTAGCCCTCGGCGCTGATAATAGCGCACCGTTTCCACGCCCACGCCGGCTGTTCTGGCCAGCGTGCCAATTGTCATTACGTTGCGTTTTTTTAACATAGCTATTGCTTCCGTAGTGAGGTACGGGTCTAAGATTAACACATTAAAGCAAAATGCCCGAAGGAGTTACTCTTATGTCAAATTCAAAATCTGGTCGGGGCTCTCTTCTCGCGGGAGGGATCGCAGCGACTCTGGCATCTGCGTGTTGTCTGGGTCCCCTCATATTACTTGCACTCGGTGTATCCGGGGCCTGGATTGGGAGCCTCACAGCACTTGAGCCTTATCGACCCATTTTTATTGCCATTGCATTGATTGCCATATTCTTTGCCTGGCGTCGAATATACCGGCGTGCTGATGACTGCAACCCTGATAACACCTGCGCAACGCCAAATGCTCGTAAGAGCTACAAAGTGATGTTTTGGCTCGTTGCGGTACTTACTTTAACAGCACTGGCTTACCCCTATGTTGTTCCTTTCTTTTACTAGGAGGCAATACACAATGAAAAAAGCAATGATAACAACCATTTTATTTTTACTGTTTAGCATGCCCGCATTGGCGGCTGAGAAAACCGTCACGCTATCAGTACCCGGTATGACATGCGTCACCTGCCCAATTACTGTCAAAGCTGCACTTGGCCAAGTTGCAGGTGTGAGCGCCGTCGATGTCCGTTTTGAAGAGCGGGATGCAACAGTGACATTCGACGACGAAAAAACGTCAGTTAAGCAGCTCACTGAAGCAACGACAAATGCAGGATACCCATCAACACTGAAAGCAACGGCACCAAAAAATCAGTCATGAAACATCACAATACCTTATAGCTGCTGTAAAACTGAAAGACCAAGGAGTAACCGTTATGAGTAATAACAATTTACACATTGCTGTCATTGGTAGCGGCGGCAGTGCGATGGCTGCGGCACTCAAAGCGACCGAGAGAGGTGCCCGAGTGACGCTCATTGAGAGAGGTACTATTGGCGGAACTTGTGTCAATATTGGCTGTGTCCCGTCTAAAATCATGATCCGAGCGGCTCATATCGCCCAACTGCGGCGAGAAAGCCCTTTTGATAAAGGCTTAAGTACTCATACTCTTAAGGTAAATCGATCAGCTCTCCTCGAGCAACAACAGGCTCGGGTAGAAGAACTCCGTGAATCCAAATACCAGAGTATTCTTAGAGAGAATTCCGCCATTACCGTTATTAACGGCGAAGCCCGCTTTATAAACGATGAAACTCTTTCCGTATCACTTCGCGATGGCGGTGAGCAAACGGTTTACTTTGACCGTGCTTTTATCGGCACCGGGGCCCGACCCGCACAACCCCCCATCCCCGGCTTAGCTGAAACCCCTTACCTTACTTCGACAAGCGCATTAGAGCTAAGTAACATTCCTAAACGCCTCGCTATTATTGGAGCCTCGGTCGTTGCTCTTGAATTAGCACAGGCCTTCGCGCGTCTCGGTAGTGAAGTTACTGTTTTGGCTCGCAGTCGGGTGTTATCCAAAGACGAGCCTGCCATTGGTGAAGCAATAGCGACTGTTTTTGATCGCGAAGGCATCAATGTGCTTGAGCATACAGAAGCCAGCGAAGTGCGTTACGACGGACAACACTTCATTCTCAAAACCAATGCCGGAACATTAAAAGCAGAACAACTGCTCGTGGCCACAGGCCGTACGCCCAATACGGAAAACCTCGATTTAAAAACCATCGGTGTACAAACTGAACGCGGTACAATAACGATTAACGAGCGCATGCAAACCTCTAACTCAAGAGTATATGCGGCAGGCGACTGTACGAATCAGCCGCAGTTTGTCTATGTCGCCGCCGCAGGCGGCAGCCGAGCCGCTATTAACATGACGGGCGGTGATGCGCATCTTGATCTCAGTGCAATGCCCGAGGTTATCTTTACTGATCCACAAGTCGCCACGGTGGGTTTATCAGAAGCTGATGCTAAAACTGGTGGTTACGTCACCGAAAGCCGCACGTTGAGCCTTGAAAATGTCCCACGGGCATTGGTTAACTTCAATACCCAAGGGTTTATAAAAATTGTCGCAGAGAGTGGCAGCGGCCGACTGCTCGGTGTTCAAGTCGTCGCAGGAGAAGCCGGTGAGTTGATTCAAGCTGCTGTAATGGCGATAAGAGCAGGAATGACAGTCAATGAGTTGGCTGATGAGCTCTTCCCATACCTTACGATGGTAGAAGGCTTAAAATTATGCGCTCAAACGTTTACTAAAGATGTTAGCCAATTATCTTGCTGCGCTGGGTGAGATAACCTAGCTGAATCGACACTGATTTGCTAGACACCTTGCCGCCATTGAGTTTTAAATAGATTGAAGACAATCATGTATAAGTTTTCTCATCTTTAAGATCAAAGGCTGTCATAATACTCTTTGATCATTGTTGCCATTAAAAAACGGCGTCCCGCTAGGAACTCTTTGTAATTTTCTGCGGTAGTATTGAATATGAGCTCAGGAATAGCATTTTCGGCTAAATTTCTCTGTAAATCTTCTCGATCACAAATTTCGCCAAGTCTTAAATTTCCGGATTCAATCTGTTCAAGAACCATTAACATGTATTCTTTCGGTGGTAGGTCTTTAATCGCGATGTTGATTGCTGTTTCTGTCAACGCAAAGTTTGCAATCTGGTTGTAATCTCCCTGTTTCGGGAATCCATGACGAATAAGGTGATTCTTGGGAATTATGTGGTGCATATCGCCATGCCCCTCGATCATCTGTGCGATATTAATCGACTTTGAAAGGAATCCCCGCCCTCCTTTTGCAACTCTTGCTGCTAAATATGTTTGGAATGCAGGACTACGCTTGCTTGGTGACTCGAGCTCCTGAACTAAAGTTACATCCCAAAAACTATCACTTAGAACTGAGGCTTCAAGAGTGCGTAAGTATTGTTCCGCACCGTGGTCCTTAATACGACGTAAGTCAGTTTCCCACGTGGATTCAAAGCTTCCCACGGCTCTTCCGGTCAGTAATGTCATAACGAACCAGCGTTTTACAATTCTTGCTCTCTCTCCCTCATTCAGCTGATCGTCCAGTCGAAGGCGCAGGTAAAGTGCATATGCGAAATTTAATGCATTCTTTGACCCAATCATGCTGGCATCGATATACCCAGCAGACTTGATCATCATTACAAATCGCTCGAGATGCGTCTTACTCACAAGTAGATCTAATGCTTCCGCAAAACGAGAATACGCGGCTGGAATAAGATTTTCATCAATTTTTCTCGTTTGTGGGTCAAGCCCGGATAGCTCACTAACAATTGCTCCGGCTTTACCACGACTAAATCCAACTAGACCGGCAATACGAATGACATCGGTATAGTCAGGTTGAAATAACTCGTCCGTTTGATTACTTAACCACTGAATTTTCCTAATATGCTCTGATTTTGCGAACTCTTCATCGTTCTCTTTAATATCATCAAATGCGTGCCCAGAGACCGTCAGGTGACAGAAATAATCAATTAGCTTCCGAAGATTGCGCCCTTCATTGCCGTACGTGGCAATTTTACTCATTACAAAATCAGCACTTGATAGCGGAACACCTTTGGCATTGATCCGAACGAAGATCTCTGCAACCGTTTCTACATCCAAATCGTCTGCCAATGAAATGACACCTACTTGCGCATGCTCAACAGCGGCGAGTCTCGCCGAGGCTTGTTCAACTTGGTCTTGATCAACATCTGGATTTTTAGCGAAATAATTTCTCAGAAAGCTCAGCTGACTTGTAACTATCCCATCAAATAATACAGCCCACTCGTAGAGTGTCTTGTGA
>NCJS01000083.1 GCA_002279005.1 Idiomarina sp. 34-48-12
CCCGGTTGCTGACCAAGTACTTGCACTTCAAAGTGGTCGCAGTGGCGTTTGAGTTTGGCGGTAAGTGAATCTGGATCAAGAAGCCAGGCCTGAATGATTGAACTATCAGGTAGCGCTGCCTCATGAGCCAACACCCAATCGGCTTGCTGATGCGCACGAATAATCGGAAACTCTAGCTGTGCTAACGCGACGCTTTTCATAAGTTGTTATTGAGAGCCATCTTTGCGGCTAGAATTTTGACCATAGAGGGTTAGTGCACGAATACCTGCACCAACTATCAGGCCCGAGATAAGCCCAGCAGTGTGTGCGGTATTGGCTATGTTGACCCAGAGTAGTCCGGTATAACCAATCACTAACCAAACCAGCATAAAGATGATGAGACCATTCGGTAAGAACAATGGGTGTCGTGGATTCTTCCAACCAACCACTGTAGCAATACCAAATAAACCGTAAACCACCCCCGATAGACCGCCAAAATATGGGCCGCTTTCGATAAACTGCGAGGTATTCGAGGCTAGCGCACAAAAGAGAAAGGCGAGAATCAGCCACTTACTGCCGTAGTAGCGCTCGAATCGACCACCGAGATACCACCACCAGAACACATTAAATACAATATGTAGCACGCTGAAATGCAATAGTGCAGGCGTAAAGAAACGCCAAGGTTGCGACCATGGTATGGCTTCATAACTGTCGGGATTAAACAAAAATGCGCCAAGAATTGGCTCAGCAAGAGGCGTTAATAAACCGATAAAAGTAAGAATAACAACAGCGGCGTAACCTGCCGTAAACCAACCTGCCTGCTGCAAAAGTTGTTGGAGAAAACTTTGCGGCACTGCGGTTTCGGGCTGCGCTTCAGCGTGTTCGAAAACCTCGGCTGTAGCGAGTTCTGGGTTGTCTTTAAATGCTTGAATAAGCGCTTTGGCATGGGCTTGATAGCTCGATACCGTTAGCCAAAGCTCTAATTCGTCACCATGTTCACTGACCGTCACCGGAACATTATGGCGTTGCAGGTAGGCGTACAACACTGCCATTTCGTCGGCGTTTCGTGTGGTCAGTAATTTTCTCATTTAGCTACGCTCCACCGCCTCGGGAAATGCTTGTGCCCAAGCCGTCATACCGCCGTCAAGGCTGCTCACCACTTCAATACCTTGATTCGCAAGATATTGCGCGGCGCCTTGGCTGCTGTTGCCGTGATAGCAGACGACAACAACTTCGTCATTGTCGTCTAATTCATTGAGAAACTGCTGAACATTGGCGTCGGTTAATCGCATTGAACCCGGAATATGCGCTGCCGCGTAGGAGCGCTCATCGCGTATATCCACAAAGCGCGCTTGTTTGGCTTCCCATAACTTATGCGCTGTGAGGGTATTAATACGTTTAAAATCAGCCATGTTCTATTCCTTGATTAAGTGCGTTAGCTCCAGTCTAAAACAACTTTGCCAGATTGGCCTGATGTCATGATATCAAAGCCTTTTTGGAAGTCGTCTACTGGCATACTGTGCGTCAAAATTGGTGATAGGTCGAGTCCCGATTGCAATAAGCTCGCCATCTTATACCAAGTTTCAAACATTTCGCGGCCGTAAATACCTTTGATCACGAGTCCTTTGAAAATCACTTGGTTCCAGTCAATCGCAACGCTGGTTGGTGGAATACCGAGCATGGCAATTTTGCCGCCATGATTCATGGTTTCGAGCATTTGTGCGAACGCAGAAGGAACGCCTGACATTTCAAGGCCAACATCGAAGCCTTCTTTCATGCCGAGTTCGTTCATGACATTTTTCAAATTCTCTTTGCTCACGTCAACCGCACGTGTCGCGCCCATTTTCTTCGCTAAATCTAAGCGGTATTCGTTCACATCGGTAATCACCACATGACGGGCGCCAACGTGACGCGCGACTGCCGCAGCCATAATGCCAATTGGACCTGCGCCGGTAATTAAAACGTCTTCGCCAACCAAATCAAATGCGAGAGCCGTGTGTACAGCATTACCAAATGGGTCGAAAATAGCGGCTAAATCGTCGCTGATATCGTCCGGCAATTTGAATGCGTTTTCCGCAGGAATTACTAGGTATTCAGCAAATGCGCCAGGTCGATTTACGCCAACACCAACCGTGTTGCGGCAAAGGTGGCGACGTCCAGCACGGCAGTTGCGGCAATGTCCACAAGTGATATGGCCTTCGCCAGAAACGCGATCGCCTTTGTTGAACCCACGAACGCCTTCGCCCATGGCTTCAACCACGCCAACGTATTCGTGACCGACAACCATCGGTACCGGAATGGTTTTTTGTGACCACTCATCCCATTTATAGATGTGTACGTCGGTGCCACAAATAGCCGTTTTCTTGATGCGAATGAGCAAATCGTTGTAGCCATATTCAGGCTTCTCAACGTCGGTCATCCAGATACCTGGTTCAGCGTGCAATTTTGCCAATGCTTTCATAAATCGTTCCCTTCAGTCTTCTAAAAGACGATTAAATAATGCCGAGATCTTTGCCAATACGCGTGAAAGCGTCAATGGCGCGATCGAGTTGCTCACGGGTGTGTGCGGCAGACATTTGTGTACGGATTCGTGCTTTGCCGCGCGGCACTACTGGGAATGAGAAGCCTACAACGTAAATACCTTCTTTCAGCATGCGGTCAGCCATCTCTGAAGCAAGGCGCGCATCACCAATCATCACTGGGATAATCGCGTGATCAGCACCACTTAAAGTAAACCCAGCTTTGGTCATTTCGCTACGGAAGTAGTTTGCGTTATCCCAGAGTTTTTGGCGAAGATCATGACCATTTTCAAGCATTTCGAGTACGCGAATAGAGGCTTGAACAATCGCTGGTGCTACTGAGTTTGAGAATAAGTATGGGCGTGAACGCTGACGTAACCAGTCAATCACTGGTTTTTTACCTGAGGTATAACCACCCGAAGCACCGCCAAGCGCCTTGCCTAAAGTGCCGGTAATGATATCCACGCGACCCAAAACATTGCAGTACTCGTGCGTGCCTTTACCGTTCTCGCCCAAGAAACCGGTGGCGTGACAATCGTCCATCATGACCAATGCGCCATATTCGTCGGCTAAATCGCAAATACCATTTAAGTTCGCAATCACGCCGTCCATTGAGAAGACGCCATCGGTGGCGATCAGAATGTTGCGAGCGCCATCAGCTTTGGCCTGCTTCAATTGCGCCTCTAAATCCGCCATATCGTTGTTTTTATAGCGGAAGCGCTTGGCTTTGCTCAAACGAATGCCGTCGATAATCGATGCATGGTTCAGCTCGTCACTGATGATTGCGTCTTCTGGGCCCATCAATGTTTCGAATAAACCGCCGTTCGCGTCAAAACATGACGAGTACAGAATTGTGTCTTCGGTACCTAAAAACGCGCTGAGTTTTGCTTCAAGTGTTTTATGAATATCTTGCGTACCGCAGATAAAACGCACAGAAGCAGTACCAAAACCGTGTTCATCAAGACCTTGTTTCGCTGCTTTGATGAGCTCAGAGTTATTGGCCAAACCTAAATAGTTGTTGGCACAAAAGTTCAATACCGATTCGCCGTCGCCGACTTCAATTTCAGCATCTTGATCGCCAAGAATAATGCGCTCGCTTTTGTATAAACCTTCGTTCTTCAGCTCTTCTAACTGCGTTTCAAGCTGTTGATAAAAATCTTGCTTCATGTAATTCTCCGTGCTTCGGACCTGACGGGTGAACTTAAGTGTGAACATGAGTGTTTTAACTTAAGCTGTTACGATAAGCATAGTTTACCCGATCAGCGGGGGGCTGCGCATCCTCATTTCATCAGCTGGAGAAATTTCATGCACAAACGCGCCATTTATCCTGGAACCTTTGATCCTATTACTAATGGTCATGCCGATTTGATTGAACGGGCAGCGAATTTGTTCAGTGAAATTATTGTGGGTGTGGCAAATAGTCCCAGCAAGAAGCCAATGTTTACTCTTGAAGAGCGGGTTGAGCTGGTGCGTGAAGTGACTGCTGAACTACCGAATGTTACCGTTGTTGGATTCAGCGGTTTGCTGGTGGATTTTGCCAAAGAGCAGGGCGCAACGGTATTGATCCGTGGCTTGCGCGCCGTGTCTGATTTTGAGTATGAATTTCAGTTGGCGAACATGAATCGTCGTCTGTTCCCGGGCTTAGAAAGCGTGTTTTTAACGCCGGCTGAAGAGAACTCATTTATCTCATCAACGCTGGTGAAAGAAGTCGCTATTCACCACGGTGACGTGCGCCAATTCACTGACGCACGTGTTGCAGAAGCCCTGGAAAATAAAATCAAAGCGCGCTAGTAAGTGGTTACTTACAGCGCGACATCTACAAATACCCACGCTAACAATAGCGGACAGATCAAACGTAAATGCCAGAATAACAGGCGGTAACGCCATGACGTTGTCGCCAACTCGCGTACGCGGTTACTGCGCTGCCAAAACCAACCCAGCACAATAAAGTAAAACAAGCCGGAGAGTGGCAGCTGAAACTGTGTGACGTAGGTAACCACCCAGTTGAACAATGGCTCAAACCAAATCACCAATGCACACCCAATCACCGCTATGATTGCGGCAATAATGTTTGCTGCTTGGCGACGATTGAGCGGATGCGTTTCAATGGCATAGGCAATTGGTACCTCAGCCGTTGCAATGGTAGAGGTAAGTGCGGCAATACTCAGCAAAGCGAAAAAGCCAAAGCCTAACCAGGCGCCGGCATAGCCTAATTGGGTAAACAAATCGGGCAGTACTTGGAAAATCAAACGGCCTTCGCCAATCAGCTGCTCGCCTTCAGTGACGCTTAGCCCTTGCGCCATTGCAACATACAATGCCGGTATAATCAGTAAGCCAGCTAAGAATGCCACCAACGTATCCAATGCCGCGACGCTCCAGGTTAAACGTCCAATTCGCGTGTCTTTCTTCAAATAGCTGCCGTAAATCATCATGCCGCCCAAACCAATTGACAGCGAGAAGAAGGCTTGGCCCATGGCCGAAACTAACAGGTCAGCGTTCCACATGGCCGAAAAGTCGGGCACCAAGTATGCGCGAAAACCATCAGCAGAGCCCGGTAACGTGCTCATATAGGCAATCAACCCAATCAGCAACACCACCAATAACGGCATTAAGCGTCGCGACCAGCGTTCGATACCTTGTTGCACCCCATTGATAACAATCCCAAAAGTTAGGGCAACGAAAACCAGTAGCAAAATAATATCGCGCAACGTTGAGGCATCTGCAAAAAATGGGGTCATTGCCGGCAATTGCAGGGCAGTCAATAGAAACGTGAAGCCTTCAGCAAGCATCCACGCAGCCACTAAGTGATAAAAACTCAGCATTAAAATGGCGCCAATAACATTTAAATAGCCCATCGTTTTACCGCTGATTGCCGTTAACGGCTGAGCTGTCGTACTTAACGAGCTAAGGGCTTTAACCGGATTGGCTTGAGCCGCATGACCAAGACTTAATTCGGTGTACAACGCAGGTACGGCAAGGATCACAACAACCAGCAAATAGACGATTAAAAATGCGGCGCCACCGTGGTTTGCTACTTGACTAGGAAACCCCCAAATATTGCCGAGACCAATAGCTGAGCCTGCTGCCGCAAGAACGAAACCAATACGTGTGTGAAAACTATCGCGCATATTTTAACCATAACTTTTGCGGTAAAAGGCGCCATTCTAGCCTTAAAATGATGACAAAGACTATCAATTTCGCGCGTTTGAAGGTAGAATCGCGCACCACGTTTACTTTTCAAATTATTGCTCAAACCAGACCCGCAGGAGTCCGTCACATGACTGATCTGGATTTAGGCCGTTACGGCATTACAGACGTCACTGAAATTGTCCACAACCCTTCTTATGAACAGTTGTTCGAAGAAGAAACACGCACCGACCTTCAAGGTTTTGAAAAAGGTGTTGTCACTGACCTTGGTGCCGTTGCTGTTGATACTGGTATTTTTACGGGTCGTTCGCCAAAGGACAAATACATTGTGCGAGACGACACCACCAAAGATACGTTGTGGTGGGCTGATCAGGGTAAAAATGATAATAAAGCGATTACCCCAGAAATCTGGGCTGATCTGAAAGAAACAGTTACCGGCCAATTATCTGGTAAGCGCCTATTTGTTGTCGATACATACTGTGGCGCGAATGAAGATACGCGCCTCGCAGTGCGCTTTATTACCGAAGTGGCATGGCAAGCCCACTTCGTGAAAAACATGTTTATTCGCCCGTCGGCGGAAGAGTTAGAAAACTTCACTCCTGATTTCGTGGTCATGAATGGTGCGAAATGCATCAACCACAAGTGGCAAGAGCACGGCCTTAATTCTGAAAACTTCGTTGCATTTAACTTAACTGAACGCATTCAGTTAATTGGCGGTACTTGGTACGGCGGCGAAATGAAAAAAGGTATGTTCTCAATCATGAACTACTACCTGCCGTTGCAAGGTATTGCGTCAATGCACTGCTCAGCCAACGTTGGTGAAGATGGCGACGTTGCGATTTTCTTCGGTTTATCAGGTACCGGTAAAACCACGCTATCAACAGATCCGAAGCGTCAGTTGATTGGTGATGACGAGCACGGCTGGGACGATGACGGCGTATTCAACTTCGAAGGCGGTTGCTATGCGAAAACCATCAACTTGTCAGCCGAAGCGGAACCAGATATCTACAACGCGATTCGTCGCGATGCCTTGTTAGAGAACGTCACTGTGCGCGAAGACGGCAGTGTTGATTTCGACGACAACTCGAAAACTGAAAACACCCGTGTGTCATATCCGATTTATCACATTGATAACATCGTGAAGCCGGTTTCTAAAGCAGGTCACGCGCAAAAAGTTATTTTCTTAACGGCTGATGCGTTTGGCGTATTGCCACCGGTTTCAAAACTGACCAAAGAGCAAACTGAGTACTACTTCTTGTCAGGTTTTACCGCGAAATTGGCTGGTACTGAGCGCGGCATTACTGAACCGACACCAACGTTTTCAAGCTGTTTTGGTGCAGCATTCTTAACGCTACACCCAACACAATACGCTGAAGTATTGGTGAAGCGTATGGAAGCATCTGGTGCAGAGGCTTACTTGGTGAATACTGGTTGGAATGGCACAGGTAAACGTATTTCAATTCAAGCCACGCGCGCAATCATTGATTCAATTCTTGATGGCAGCATTGAAGATGCAGAATTTGTTCAGTTGCCATACTTCAACTTGGCAATGCCGACTGCATTGAACGGCGTTCAAGAGCAGCACATTCTCGACCCGCGTAATACCTACACAGATGCAGTTGACTGGGATGTGAAAGCAAAAGATTTAGCGCAACGTTTCGTCGCGAACTTCGAGAAGTTCACTGACAACGAAGAAGGTAAAGCGCTTGTTGCAGCTGGTCCTCAGCTCTAAAAATAAGTTTCTGAGCTATGTATAAGGCAGCTAATTAGCTTAATGCCGATCAGTTAAGAAATATTTTAGCGATCGGTTGACCGATCCTCCCAATGGATCAGAATCCG
>NCJS01000221.1 GCA_002279005.1 Idiomarina sp. 34-48-12
CTCGCGTTGAGTTTCATGTTTCATGAAGAGCTCAAACAAAACGCATTGATCATTGCACTTTCAGGTGGCGTGCTCGCCATCGCGATTATTAACCACAAGTACTTCCAGAATATTTCTTTGGCTCTCACAGAGGCTTCAACGGGCGCTTTAGTTGCCATCGGTAATACTGCTGCCGTTGTTGGCTTTGGTAGCATTGCGAAAGTGACACCAGCGTTTGAACAAGCGGTAGCCATGATGACCAGCCTGCCAGGTAATGAGCTTGTCGGGGCAGCGGTTGCGGTGAGCGTGATTGCCGGCTTAACCGGGTCTGCCTCTGGTGGTCAAGCCATCGCTTTACCCGTACTTGGTCCGCATTATATTGATGCTGGCGTTAACCCAGATCAACTGCACCGCATTGTGGCGATTTCGTCAGGTGCTCTCGATTCTTTGCCGCATAACGGCTATGTCGTCACCACCATTCGCGGTATCTGTAAAGAAACGCACCAAGCGGCTTACTGGCCGGTCGCCGCAGTTACGGTCGTGGTTCCATTTGTCGGCCTAGCGGTCGCCATTGGTCTATTCATATGGCTTTAATTAACGCATTCATCACCGAGGCTACTTATGTTTGAAGTATCGACCAGCACCGCATCGCATGTACAAGGTGACGTTCAAGATAGTCAGTTGATGATTATCGATTTGCTGCGTCATGCTGTGCGCCGACACCCACGACAAGAAATTGTGTCGCGGCGGCTTGAAGGCGACATTCATCGTTACACTTACCGTGACTGTTATGACCGTACCTGCCAGTTGGCACATGCGCTGAAAGGCCTTGAAATAGAAGCCGGCGAGCGTGTTGCAACACTGGCTTGGAATACTTACCGGCATGTTGAACTGTATTACGCAGTGAGCGGCATTGGCGCGGTGATTCATACGGTGAACCCGCGACTCATTGCCGAGCAAATAAAATGGATTCTCGATGATGCCCAAGCCAGTTGGCTATTTGTTGATTCAAGCTTTGTTCCGCTGCTTGACGAATTCGCCAATGAACTTAAAACGGTCAAAGGTATCGTCATTCTCACGGACGAATCGATGCAGCCTCAGCTCGATCACATTTGGCTGCCGGTTCACAACTACGAAAGCTTGATAGCGAAGCAAACACCGCAATTTGATTGGCCAACATTTTCGGAAAATACCGCAGCATTGCTGTGTTATACATCGGGCACCACGGGTAACCCGAAAGGCGTTTTGACCTCGCACCGGTCAACTGTTCTACATGCGCAGGCAACTATGAGCGCTGAGTTATTAGACTTGCGAACAGATACGGTGTTGATGCCGATGGTATCGATGTATCACGTTGGCGCTTGGGGCGCACCTTACGCTGCGCCACTGGCAGGCAGTAAGTTAGTGCTTCCTGGAGCAGGCATGGGTGGCGCTGACATGCACGAACTCATCAGTGAAGAAAAAGTCACTGTGGGTTTAGGCGTCCCCACCATCTGGTTAACGCTTCACAACTACCTTAGCGAACACCAACTTGATATTCCGTCGCTTGAGCGTGTCTGTGTCGGTGGCGCTGCGTCGCCGTTGGGGTTAGTAAAAACCTACGATGAAAAGTACAACGTGTATTGGCAACCAATTTGGGGTATGACCGAAACCGGGCCACTAGCCTGCTCCGCGCCGCCAACCGCTGAATTGAAAGCACTCCCAGCTGAAGAAC
>NCJS01000016.1 GCA_002279005.1 Idiomarina sp. 34-48-12
TCAGTATATAAATCTAATGCAGTCATCAAACGACGGCCAACACGCTCGCTAACCGTCTGATTGCGGCGGCTTTGCTTGGCAGCTTCGACTTGTTCAGCCGATGGCAAGTTGTAATTGATTTCTTGTGAAGCGGCAGGCGCTGATGCGGCTGCCATCACAGTACACAATACACTCGCACTAATTAATGTCGTGAGTTTTTTGTGCATCATCTATTACTCCATATCCAACGTGAAGTCGAGCTGGACCGTCTGACCTGGCTGGCGAACAGCTTTACCGTCAACAACCTTCGGCTTGTACTTCCAACGCAATAATGCGCGGCGAGCCTCTTGGTCAAACACACGGCGTGGCTCTGAGTCAATAACTTCAACGTCAGTTACACCGCCAGTTTCGTCGATTGTAAAGCGCAATTGCACCCAACCTTGAATACCGTCACGTGCCGCAGCAGGCGGATAGCGTGGATTGATACGAACGATAGGTGTTGCTTCACCGTCGCGAACCATCAAACCGCCAGCGTTCAAGCCTGTATCGGTACCACCAACATCTACCTCAAAACCTAAATCGAGATTCATGCCATCTGAGTCTGACGTATCAGGCTCGTTTGGCGGAGTCTCAGGCGGTTGCTGAGGTGGAGGCGGAGGCGGTGGTGGCGTACGGCGACGCTGATCCACATCCGAATCCGGTGGCGTTGTTACAAGTTCGATCGGTGCAGTCGGTGGTGGACCTTCGTTACGTCCCTCACCGCCGCTAATCAAAAAAGCCATGAAAGCGAACAGAAGGAACGTAGCTGCAGCACCTAATAGTATTGATACTATAAAGCGCACCATATTAATCGTCCTCTGCGGCTATGGATATCTTGTCAATACCCGCTTCCTTAATTTGATCCATGACTTTAACGACAACACCATGCTTGGCTTCTTTGTCCGCCTGAATCACTACGATATCAGTTGGCTGTTCTGCCAATAGACGTTCGATGTTCGCGCCTACACGCTCTACATCAACCATACGCTTGTCCATCCAAACTTCGCCATTCGCACGAATTGCGATAAAGATGTTGGCAGAAGGTTTTTTCTCTGCCTGACTCGCTTCTGGCTTGTTCACGTCAATACCAGCTTCTTTAACGAAAGAGGTGGTTACGATGAAGAAGATCAACATGATGAATACGATGTCGAGCATCGGCGTCATATCGATCGCTGCATCTTCCTCTTCACGAAAACGTTTACGTGCCATAATTCTTCTCTCTTAATGATGTGGCAAACTGTCGATCAATCTTTCTTTCGCTCGACGCACCCGTGCTTCTAAGCGAGAGGCGAAGAACATACCTGACAATGCTGCAACCATGCCCGCCATTGTCGGGATTGTTGCCATCGAAATACCCGACGCCATCAAGCGTGGGTTACCGGTACCTTGTACAGCCATGATTTCAAATACTGCAATCATACCTGTTACGGTACCTAGTAGTCCGATTAACGGACAAATCGCTACGCAGGTTTTGATCAACAAAATACGCGCATTTAGTTTTTCGTCGGCTTCAGAAATCCATGCATCACGGATTTTGTGAGCGTACCATGAGGTGGTATCTTTCCGGGCATCCCAGTCGCTGATGATTTGTTTCTTCAGCTTAGGAAATACGCCGGTCAGGAACCAATAACGCTCAATCATGAGAACCCACATGAGAAAGAGCGCCCCCATGACGACGTACAAGACGTCGCCACCGGTACCCAGAAAATCCCTGATAGATTCCCAGAGCTCCACCAGGTAGACCATAGGATTACTCCTTCTTCTCCGCGTGCGCGGCGACGATACCTGCAGCCTGTTCATCTAATACATGAACAATAGACTTGGCGCGTGATGCCACAATCGCGTGTACAAGAATCAATGGCAACGCAGCAATCAGACCCAATGCGGTGGTAACCAACGCCATTGAGATGTCGCCTGCCATGATTTTCGGATCACCAGTACCAAACAAGGTAATTGATTGGAAGGTACCGATCATACCAACAACTGTACCTAAGAGACCTAACAATGGCGCGATAGCAGCCAAAATCTTGATGATGTTAACGCCGCTGTCGATGCGTGGCGTTTCACGCAAGATAGCTTCATCAAGTTTCAACTCAAGGTTCTCAGTGTCAGCAGTTTTGTTCTCTTGATACACTTTCAAGATACGGCCAAGTGCGTTTTTGTCAGATGGGTTCGCAGTATTTTTCAACTGAGCGCGCATCTTCGCACCTTCAATACCTAAAGTGATGAACTTATAGATAGCAATCAAGAAACCAACAATAAGAGCTACAGTGATTACATAACCAACTGTGCCACCTTGGTGATAGCGCTCTTCAAGTGTTGCCTTCTGAGTTGCAAGGTTCAAGATTTGACCACGAGCTGGGTCAATGTATAAACCTTCGTAACCAGTTTCAGTTTCTTCAAACGCTTCAACAGTTGCCAAAACGTAACCTTCTGGCTGACGACCTAATGGCTGAATTTCTTCAGCAGCATCGTTGTAGTTGAAATACTCGCCTTGAGAAATCAAGTTGAACACACCGATACGCGTTACGTCACGGTTTTCAGTTGAACCGTCAAGCAAAGTCACATCGCTGTTGAAAGTCACAACTTTGCCAGACTCTTTCATTTCGGTTAACCATGCTAACCAAAGCTCTTCAAGCTCAGCAATTGTTGGAACTTCTTTTGCTTCAGCGATAGTTTCCAATACGTCTTCACGACCTGGATACTGTGCGCTTACGATTGAAGTTGCGATACGACCGATAGTTTCAGAAGCTGCACCACGTGCAACACCAACGATCTCACCCAAAGTACCAAGAGCGTTTTGCAACTCTTGTTCTTTGTTCGCAAGTGCAATTTCGTTTTCAGCAAATTCAGCTTGTAAACGTTCGCCGCGAGCTTTTTCGTTTGCTAACTGACGCTTCGCATCGTTCAACAATGCTTGCTTGTCAGCACGCTCTGAAGTGAACTCAGCTTCGCGCTGCGCGTTGATACGCTGAGACGCTGCACGGTTTTCTTTCACTAGGTCAAGTAATTGGTCTAGTGATTTCGCTTCATCTTGCGCGTAAGCAGAGCTCGCGCCAGCTGATAATGAGAATGCTGCTGCGACCAGCAAAGATTTCACTAGTTTGTTCATTCTGCACGCTCCGCTGCATAGATAGGCAGTTTAATCAGATCAGGGGCGGTTTGCTTCCGCGCCATACGAATTGCTTTGGTCAAAGAGCCCAGGTAAGCATCATCAAGAGCTTCCCATGCACCCGTATCTTTGTTGTAAATCCAACCGTTTTTCAGGTCCAAAGATTCAGCCATTAAAGCAGCACGTCCTAAGTGGAAAAAGTCAACAGAGATTTCTTCGCCTTCGAACTGCAACTTGCCTTCGTATGCGATAAGACCAGCGCCGTAATCCATTTCAGCTTGATAAGCTTCAGTGATCTGACGGAACTGTTCTGAGGTCGTTACGTTTGAAGCACTCATGATTTCGCGTAAACGCTCAACACGAGCCATACGACGCTCTTTGTGAATTGGAAGATCCAGCTCCACAAACTGCTCCAAAGCGTCGATCATGTTGTACATCAAAGGAACCACGCCTTGCTTGGTTGCTTCAATGCCGTCGATCTGGCGCTGTAGAGAAGCCAGTGATGCATTCTGATCATCAACGAGACGCTGCACATGGTCATTGTAGACTTTTAGGTTTTCGTATTCGTCTACAACAGCACGGTACTCATATAACAACTCTTGGCTCTGCTCGAACAAAGAATCGATTTTTTGCTGAGACCGTTTGTCAGCAGTGTGAGTTTTTGCTTCTTCGTTTTGCAACGTAGAAATGTCCTGGGCAGCTGCGCTAGCGCTACCTGCAATTGCGAACATCCCGATTAGGGCTGCAGCAACTTTGCTTTTATTGATTACTTTGGTCATAGTTCCCAACCAATTTGACTTAACTTTAAGCTCAACGACCTAATGTCGTCAGCCTCCCAGTTATTTGAGTGACGAAAAGAGTTTAATCAACACTTGCAGCTATTACCGATAGAAAGCCTACGGTAATAATGCATCAATACTCCCACGATCGACGCGGCAATGTCAACAACGTATATCAGCTAAAATTAGCACTAAATCTAGATAAAATCTCGTTTACAGCATCTTAACACTTCTGCATAAAACGTAACTTTAACTGCATAACTACCCGTAAATATATGACTCGAAAATCTTTATTTTGTCCGTCATTAATTTACGTTAGACTCAAGCATCAATCAGTGACGTCATTCAACCTCAGGAACTGTGCTTCTGCATGTCTCATCAAACCGTTATTAGCGATCAACTACGGCAACGCTTAGAAACAGAAATTAACGCGTTAGAGCAACGCATTTCGCATTTGAACATCAGTGAGGAAAATTTTTCAGATTGGTTTGATGCGCAACTGTTTAGTCAGGATGCCAATGAACCGCAAGCGTATATAAAAGAAGTACGGCAAAACCTGAGCAGTCTTATCAACGCAACAACCACCAGCCGTAGCCAGTGGTTGTCAGAACGCTTAGCGCATCAGCTCAGTGCGCTCCATCAAGCGCTGCGCTGGATGGAACAACGCCGCTAACTTATTCATCATGTCGAAAGTAGAAACCGAGCGCTTGCCGAACCGCCAGTGGAAGTTCTGGTAACGCACTTTTAGGCAGTAAATAAGTGGCCATCGCAAAGAAGTCTTTAAACACTCTGTTTTGTTCGGTAGTACGACGTAAGTAATCATGGCCCGACGAACCACCCGTGCCAATTTTCGTGCCGAGCATACGCTGCACCATCATTGCATGTTTATAACGCCAAATTGTTAGCTTCTCATCCATTTCAGCTAATGACGTAATCACTTGATGAGCAAGATGAAATGCCGGTTCCTCGCGATACTGTGTAATAAACAGTGCACTCAGCATGGCTCGCTGAGATAGTCGTACACGGTTATCTTCCTGTAACGATTTATAACGTTCGTTATCAAATAGCGCCGAAAAATTGTCCCGATTCAGTTGTAAACTCGCTAATTCTGTTTCTAATTGACCGTCATCAGCGGCATTCTGACGAATGATTTCTTCATCTCTATCCAATGAATTTTGCACAGCTTGCTGATAAACATCCCAGAAGCTGAAGTCGTCAAACTGCAAAAACGGCATACGAGCGAGCCACTCATCAACGCAATCAAACAAGCTCGGTTGTGTTTCCAGCTCTTCTAAATAAGCGCGATGGTCATCGTTAAGGCGGTTATAGAACGACTGCTGATCAAACGCGATACGCGTATCACGGGTTAATCCGAGTAGGATCTCCAGTTCTTTAAACTGAATACTTTGAAAACCCGAAGCTGGAACCAAGTAGTCGCGGAACTCTAAGAACTCCTGTGGCGTCATCGTTTCAATGACCCCGACTTGGTCGTTCATTAAATCTTGAATGGTTAATACACGACGCAATCGATGCGCCACCAACTGCAGCGCGCGATCATCAAGCTGTTCGGCACGAAATTCTTTATAGATAGCGCGCAGTTCATGAAGAACTTGCTTGAACCAAAGCTCATACACTTGATGCACAATAATAAATAGCATCTCGTCATGCGCTTCAGGGCCATACATTTTGCTGTGCGGCGTTTGAGAATCTAGGAGTTTATCAAGTTGCAGGTAGTCGCCGTAGTAAACCGGCTTCACATTCTTCGGCATAGGGAAATCTCGTTGTTCGTTTATCGTTATTCGTTATTCGTTATTCGTTATTCGTTATTCGAGTAACGTCTTTGCTTTAGTGTGTCTGTTTTTTCCAATAACGACAAGCAAAGCGATCGAATGACGAGTGACGCCTTTCACGAAAAGCGAAGCGGACAAATAGAGAACGAAGTGAACGGACGAACAGCGAAGCGCACGAATCACGCTTTTAAGAAGATTGGGTGGCGACCTCACCAGCCAGCACCCCGGCACCCACATCCCTGACTACGGCTGCTCCCTTCCGGGCCTGACCGAGTTCACCAGTTCGTGTTGCGGGGGGACCAATGAGGTCACCATAACGGCGGGCATTATCCCTCAAAGCCAGTGCACTCGCAAGGCAAGTGCAGCTGACTGCTGAGAAATTAAGCACTTTTGACTATTTCTTTTTATTTAGACGGTCTTTTATGGCTTGACGAGCGGCTTCAGAACTCAACGCACGTGCAAATATCTTTGCTTCACGTTCAATTCTATCGGCAACCGGTTCGGCTGGTTGTTTAATCAATTTTTTCGCGGCACGTAAGCCACCGTGTGGTTTGCTTGCCAATGCTGAAGCGACTTGCTCCAGCGTGTCTTGCAGCTCGTTTGGCACAACAACTTTGTTCACTAACCCATAGCTTAGCGCAGCGTGAGCGTCGAAGTTATCACCCAGCAGCAACAACTCGGATGCTTTTAAGTGACCGCATTGTTGTGGCAATAATAAGCTAGATGCAGCTTCTGGAACTAAACCTAGGTTAATAAATGGCAGCGCAAACACCGCATCGTCGCTGGCATAAACCAAATCGCAATGCAGCAAAATGGTTGTACCAATGCCGATTGCCAGACCATTGACACCTGCAACTAACGGAACGCTGAGGCGACTTAACGTGTACAAAAATTCAAAAGGCGGCGCGCTATCGTCTAATTCTTCGATAGCTAAGAAGTCATTCAAATCATTCCCCGCGGTAAAGCTGTCACCTTCGCCGGTTAATACAACTGCCGCTATTTTGGTATCACGATCAGCAGCCTGCAGAGCTGAACTTAACGCGGTATACATGTCCTGCGTTAGCGCATTCTTTTTTTCAGGGCGTGCTAACGTCAACCATAACACGTTATGACGAACTTCTTCTTTCACCAACTTACTCATCGCCGCGTTTTTCCCAAGCTGCTTTGGTGCCTTCATACAATGGTAAAATGAGGTCGAGCGCCGTTTTACCATGACTTGGCAAGGTTTCATTGTTGTCGCGAATAGGCGTTACGCGCTGACCCCATTTAATGATGCCCGCGCCACAGGTTAAACCACCGCCAAATACCGCTGATACAATGGTGTCGCCAGGTTTCACAATCCCCTGCTCTACCGCTTCACAAAACGCGATTGGTAAGGTTGCAGATGATGTGTTGCCGTATTTTTGAATGTTAATCACGGTTTTCTCTTCCGGCACCTTACACATTTTCGCAAGATAATCGATCAGGCGTTTATTCGCCTGGTGCGGAATTAACGAATCGATGTCATCGGTCGTTAGGCCGGTTTCTGCAAAAACTTTCTCAACCGCAGTATTCATACCTTTTACCGCGCGCTTGAAAATCTCTTGGCCAACGAAGTTAAACGGCATAATGCCGTCAAAACCAAAGCGATCGAAGCTCATGCCAAACTCGAGCGCAAGTACATCGCGCGCATCGGCATCACAGGTGACATGCGAAGCTAACAAACCGCTTTCGACATCACTCGCTTCAAGAATCATTGCGCCCGCGCCATCACCAAACAGCACCGCGCTTTCACGCTTGGTCCAGTCTAAGATTCGCGTGAGACGCTCAGCACCGATAATCAGTACCTTTTTATGGGCACCGGTGCGAATTGCTTGCGTCGCGTAATGCATGCCGTATAAAAAACTGCTGCACGCTGCGTTTAAGTCGAACGCGGCAGCGGTCTTGTTACCTAGGTCGCGTTGCACAGCGGAAGCAACATTTGGAATAATTTCATCTGGTGTACAAGTACCCACCAAAATCAAATCAAGCTCTTCGGCATCTAAGCCTGCAGCCGCCAGTGCATTTCGCGCTGCCACAGTCGCCATTTTTGAAGTACCAACAGCACTAACGCGGCGCTCTTCGATACCTGTACGTGAACGAATCCATTCATCGGAGGTATCTAAAAAAGTAGCCAAGTCATCGTTGGTCATCACAGCTGGTGGCAAACATTTTCCCCAACCGGTAATTTCTGCGTATTTTTTCACGAGTTAAAACCTATATAGTCATCTGTCGTTTTTCGCTATCATAGCACGAATGTTACCGAGTGAAATGTCCGACCATTGATAACGGCGTTATTCGTTAGTCGTTATTAGTTATTCGTGAGTTGGGCTCGCTGGGCAGTACGAATTTAGATTTGCACACTTTTCTATGCGCATGTTTTGGTTAAGCGTTTTCATCCTTAATTAACGAACAACGAATAACGAACAACGATTAAAGAGCTTATGACTTTACTAACGAGTGCCGCTGGCACGTGGCAGCTTCAACGCTATCCCGTCCGTTCCCATGACACGTTGCAGGCCTGGGAAGCGGCGGATGAATTACTGCACGAACTGATTATTGAGCGTGACGATGAACGTCCATTATTGATGAATGATCAATGGGGTGCGTTGTTGATGCCCTTTGCTGGGCTTGATGTGGCCAGTCAAAGCGACTCGTATGTGAGCCATTGTGGATGGCGGCATAATCTGCAACTGAATCAACTGCCGGATACGTTAACCGCGCTTGCGCCACTTGACCCACTGCCGGATGATCGCGATGCCGTCTATTTAAAAATTCCCAAGAGTCTGAGTTTACTCGAATTTCAATTAGCGAAATTGGCCGCTGAGTTGCCGGCTGGGACACCGATTTTTGCCGCGGCGAAGAGTAAGCTTATTACTCCGACTGTACGCGAGCTATTCTCGCAGTATTGTGACCAGCTGGACGTTTCACTTATCCGTCGAAAGTGTCGCACCATTCAAGCTGTGACTCGCTCGGTGGCGCTCGAGCAAGAACGTTTCATGAGTTCATGGGATGTGCCTGAATTCAACCTTACTTTGCACCATCATGCGGGTGTATTCGCGCGCAACCAACTCGATATCGGCGCACGCTTTATGCTTGATAATATGCCGCCTGTTGGGGCAGAAAAAGTGATTGATTTGGGCTGCGGGAATGGCGTACTCGGGCTGCAGTATGCGCGATTATCGCCTGCTAGCCACGTCACCTTTGTGGATGAATCCTATTTAGCAATTGCGTCAACGCATCGCAATATCGTCAGCAACTTACCTGAATCTCTGGTGGTATCTGATTCAGTAAAATATGAGTTTGAGGTTGACGATTGTTTGTCGCATCAAGCCACGGATAGCGCCGATTTGATTCTCTGTAACCCACCATTTCATCAAGAGCATGCCGTTACCGAACATATTGCACGACAGATGTTTCGAGATAGTCGGCGAGTTTTACGTAAAAATGGCGAGTTGTGGGTAGTGGCGAACCGTCATCTACCGTATTATCAACCGCTGAAACGCTTATTTAAGTCGGTGCACCAAGTGGCACAGAATAGTAAATTTGTTATTTTTCAAGCACGAGGATGATTATGCGTTATCTGCTTCTAACCTTCGTCATGTTCTTGAGCAGTATGAGTTCTGCCGCACAAGTTCAACCTGATAATTTATTTCCAAAGGTCAAGTTCATCACGACCGAAGGGGATATTGTGGTCGAACTTGATCGCGCGAAAGCCCCTATTACCGTCGAAAATTTTCTGATGTATGTGCAGGCGGGTAGTTATAACAACACCATTTTCCACCGGATTATTTCAGGATTTGTGGTGCAAGGCGGCGGCTATGATGAAAACTTCGAAGCGAAAACCATGTTTGACCCGATATTCAATGAATCAGGGAACGGCAAGCTCAACAATTACGGCACGATTGCGATGGCGCGTACGTCAGATCCGCATTCAGCGACACGTCAGTTCTATTTCAATATGAATGATAACGAAACCTTAAATCCGTCAACCAAAGGTTGGGGGTATGCGGTATTCGGTTGGGTTGTCTCTGGAGAAGACGTTCTCGAGAAACTCGCCAGCGTAGAAACCGAGTTTTACCACGAACAAACAGGTTGGCCGAACGTACCGAAGCAACCTCCGGTATTGAAAAAAATTGAAGTAGTACCCGTCCAGTGAGTTCATCGAATTCAACGCCTTGGTATAAAGATCTAGCGGTTTATCGTGAACCGCGAGTATGGGTCATCTTCGGCTTCGGCGTCATTAGCGGGTTTCCATGGGTTCTCATTGGTTCGATGCTGTCAGCCTGGTTGCAAGAAGTTGGCGTTGATCGTTCGGCGATCGGATTGTTCGGCGTGGTGTTCATCGCCTATTCAATCAATGCTCTATGGTCACCACTGATTGACCGCGTCAAACTTCCCCTATTGAATCGGCTGTTCGGGCAACGTCGTGCCTGGATGGTTCTCTGTTTAATGGGGATTTTATTGGCCACCGCCGTACTCACCCAAATTAATGTTGTTGAACATTTGTGGTGGGTTGCCTTCGCGGCGTTAGTCATCGCTATATTCTCATCAACCCAAGATATTGCTATTGATGCATTTCGAATTGAAACCTTTGGTCCGCATGAGGCACGTTTGCAATCAGCCGGCGCAGCTATGGCAACCGCAGGTTGGTGGAGCGGCTATAGTGGGCTTGGCGCTATTCCATTTTTCTTAGTTGATGGCACCAGCCTATTCTGGCAAGACGCCTATTTTGTATTGTGCTTTGTGATTGTCGCGCAATTACTATTTGTGCTGGCAGTGAAAGAATCGACTCGCTACCGCCCTGCTATACCAACGTTTAATCATTGGCTCGATTGGCTACGCAATACACTGGTTGACCCAATCACCGAATTCTTCAAGCGTAATGGCTGGAAGCTTGCGATGGGCATGCTTTCATTTATATTTCTGTTTAAAATTGGCGAAGCCTTTCTCGGCCGCATGTCGATTGTTTTCTATAAAGAAGTCGGCTTTAGCAACGATGACATTGCAGTATATTCGAAGATGGTGAATTGGTGGGTTACCATCATTTTCGCCATTCTCGGTAGTTTCGTGAATTTGCGTTTGGGAATTGTTCGCGGACTCATGCTAGGCGGTATTGCGATGGCTGCGTCGAACTTGATGTTTGCCTGGATTGCCGGCGTCGGTCCGAACACCAATCTGTTCCTTGCTGCGGTGATTATCGACGGCTTTACGGCTGCTTGGTCGACGGTCGCATTTGTTGCTTTCATTAGTTTATTGGCGAATCGCGCCTTTACGGCCACTCAATACGCCTTATTTGCTTCGCTCGGAAACCTAGGACGTACCCTACTCTCGTCTTATAGCGGTTACGTTGTCAACTGGCTAGACGGAAACTGGCAATTATTCTTTATTCTCACAGCCATTATGGTATTGCCAAGTTTGTTGATTTTATTCGCGCTACGTAAATCGCTAACGCGCTTAGAGCAAAATTATCATCGGGAGCTCGAATAGATGCACTGGTTAGTAGCAGGTACAGGCGCAGTCGGAAGCTTAATGGCCGTCAATTTACGTCGGATCGGTGAACATGTCTCGATAAAGCCACGCGTGCCTAGCAAAGCACGTGCGATTGAAATCATTCATGCCGCGCATTCGCTCAAGTTTGGTGTCCAACAATTTCCAATCGAGCAACCAACCCAAATTTTTGCCGCAATCAAAGCCTATGATGTCGCGGCGTTTCTCGAAGAATTAAAACAAGCGCCGTTGCCAGAGGGTTCCTCGGTTATCTTGAGTTATAACGGTATGCTGGAGAACGAAAATAGCATAATGCCTGAGCGCACGTTGCATTGGGTGACAACTCATGGAGCCTACAAACATGGCAATGAAGTGGTTCACGCCGGGTTTGGTGAAAGTTGGTTCGGTTGGGCACAGGTCGAGCATGCTTCGAGTAGTCGCCCCGCAGAGCTATTTAGCGTTCTAAATAATGCATTACCGCTTTTAAATTGGAGTCCAGCCATCAATCAACGTCGCTGGCACAAGCTTGCTATCAACTGTTTAATCAATCCGTTTACGGTTATTCATGATTGTCGCAACGGTGAGTTATTGCAGCACAACATTACCGAGCAACAACATCAGGTTGCCGAAGAAATTTGTTGGTTAGCGGAACATCAAGGAATTCAATTGAACGCGGATAGCTTGGTTGAAAGTGCCCGCAGTGTTATTAAAAACACGGCGAACAACTACTCGTCGATGCTGATGGATGTGCGCCAGCAGCGCCGCACTGAAATTGACTATCTGAATGGTTTTATTGCACGCCAAAGTGCAGCGGCTGGAAACGAGGCGCCAGCCAATGAAGCACTGTGGCGCCGCGTTTTAGAGTTGTCGGTTTAGTTATTCGCTACCGCCAGCTTGCTCATCTTCGATAAAATCGACCACTTCAAGCCCGAAGCCTGATAGCGCCGAATAACGCTTTGGTGAGCTCATCAGGTGCATGTGATGCACGCCTAAGTCAGCTAAAATCTGCGACCCAATACCAACGTTACGCGAAGCATTCGAAGCTGCTGCCGTTGGCTTCACTTCACCGCGGTCTTCGGCAGCGAAGCTCATCACCTGTTCTAAAATACCCTGCGGGCTTTGTTGACGACCAATAACCACGAGTACGCCATCGTTTTGGCCGATGTATTCCATCGCATGCCCGAGCGGCCAACTGCGCTTGGCTGCGCGTTGCGTAGCAAACAGATCATTAAATGTATCTTGTAAATGAACACGAACATTCACTGGTTTAGCCGGGTCAATGTCACCATGCACCAACGCATAGTGTACTTGCTTATCAATGGTGTCTTGATAGGTAATCAATTCAAACTCACCGTATGCTGTTGGTAATTTGCAATGCGCTTTACGCTCAACGGTTTTTTCTTTCAGTGACCGGTATTCAATGAGATCGGCAATCGTACCAATCTTCAAATCGTGCTCTGCTGCGAATTTCTCGAGGTCAGGACGACGCGCCATGGTGCCGTCTTCATTGAGGATCTCGACAATAACAGCGGCTGGTTCAAACCCAGCTAAACGCGCAAGGTCGCAACCGGCTTCCGTGTGACCCGCACGGTTTAATACGCCGCCTGATTTTGCTTTTAACGGAAAGATGTGGCCAGGCATGACTAAATCTGCAGGTTGCGCCTCTTTTGCCACGGCAGCTTGCACGGTACGTGCTCTATCGGCCGCTGAAATTCCTGTGGTGACGCCCTCTGCCGCTTCGATAGAGACGGTAAAGTTGGTCGCATAAGGTGAGTTGTTTTGATCAACCATGAGCGGCAAACGTAATTGTTTGCAGCGCTCTTCAGTTAACGTAAGACAAATCAGGCCGCGCCCATAGCGCGCCATGAAATTAATCGCCGCCGGTGTAACACATTCCGCAGCAAGAATCAGATCGCCTTCATTTTCCCGATCTTCATCGTCCATCAAGATGACCATCTTGCCTTGACGAATATCTTCAATGATTTCTGCAGCACTGTTTAAACGAGTCACGACGTTAAGTCTCCTCTCACCCGGCGCGGAACCGCGATAATTCGAACATCATCCGCAACCTGACGAACATCTTTTAAAGTTAGTTCTGGCACTTGGCTCATGTGAGTAAATGCCGGCAAATTCAATAATCCGTGGCCATGATGGCCCATTAATTTTGGCGCTAAATACAGCACCAATTCATCGACTAATTCAGCGGTTAATAAGGCGCCAGCTAACTGCGCACCGCATTCGGTCCAAACTGAATTGACTTGGTTTTCGGCAAGTACATGCATCAATTTCGTTAAATCGATGTGCTGTGTATTGGTGCGAGCAATGGTGATGCATTCAACATGCGCCGGCCAATTTCGTTCGACAATCGTATCGGGCGCATGCACCACGATAATTGGGAACGGCTCTTTAAATAAGGCCTCTTGCCCGGTTAACAACCCCTGCGAATCAATAATCACGCGGGTTGGCTGTCGTTCAGCCTGTGGATGGCGTGCGGTTAAAATCGCATTATCAGCCAGTACTGTTTTTGCCGTACTCAATATCGCACTGCTTTGCGCGCGCCAACGATGGACATCACGCCGCGCATCATTGCTCGTAATCCACTGACTTTCACCATTTGAAAGCGCGGTGCGACCGTCAAGGCTTGCCGCCATTTTTACCCGTAACCAGGGCCGCTGACGCTGCATCCTTGCAACAAACCCGTTGTTAAGTGCCAACGCTTGCTGTTCAAGAATACCGACGATTACCTCATTGCCATTCGCGCGCAGACGCTCGATCCCTTCGACGCTAACCAGCGGATTCGGATCTTTCATCGCCACCACAACGGTGGCAACACCCGCCTTAATCAACGCATCGGCACATGGTGGCGTACGCCCAAAATGGCTACATGGCTCTAGGGTGACATAAACCGTCGCACCTTTTGCTGAGGCGCCGGCTTCACGAAGTGCATAAACTTCAGCATGCGGTTCACCCGCCCGTTGATGCCAGCCTTCACCAACGATGTTGCCATCAGCAACCACCACACAACCAACCATTGGGTTAGGCGCGGTTGAAAAACGCCCCTGAGCGGCAAGCTCAAGGGCGCGTTGCATATAACGTTGATGACAGGCCTGTGGATCAGTCATTGAGGCGTGCTATCTCCTCGCCAAACTCACGAATATCGTCAAACGCGCGATAAACCGACGCAAAACGAATGTACGCAACTTTATCGAGCGCTTTGAGGTTTTCCATCACCAGCCCACCAATAACTTGGCTCGTGATTTCGCGTTCTCCGGTAGCACGCAGCGACGATTTCACATTTTGAATCGCCTGTTCCATCGCCTCTAAGCTTACTGGGCGTTTTTCCAACGCGCGCAGTAAGCCGTTGCGCAATTTATCCTCGTTAAATGGCTCACGAGTACCGTCTGATTTAATGACGCGCGGCATAATCAACTCTGCCGTTTCAAACGTTGTAAAGCGCTCTCGGCACTCTGTACACTCACGGCGGCGGCGCACCGAAGCGCCGTCTGCCACCAAGCGCGAATCAATCACTTTGGTATCTTGTGTGCCACAAAAAGGACAATGCATACGCTCGTTCCTTAAATCATTTATTTATAAACAGGAAACTGTTTACACAATGCTTTCACTTGCTCACGAACTTGCTCAATCACGCTCTCGTCATTGATGTTATCAAGCACGTCACAAATCCAGTTCGCGACTTGTTCTGCTTCAGCTTGCTTGAAGCCTCGACGCGTCATTGCCGGCGTACCGAGACGCAAGCCAGAGGTTACAAACGGTGAGCGCGGATCATTTGGCACCGAATTCTTATTCACGGTGATAAACGCACGGCCAAGCGCAGCATCGGCATCTTTACCGGTAATATCTTTATCGATAAGGTCGACTAAGAACAAATGGTTCTTGGTGCCGCCTGAAACAATCTTGTAGCCACGTGATTGCATCACGTTAACCATTGCGTTCGCGTTGTCCAACACTTGCTGCTGGTACGCTTTAAACTCTGGCTCCATCGCTTCTTTAAATGCCACAGCTTTGGCTGCAATCACATGACACAGTGGGCCGCCTTGGCTACCAGGGAATACGCCACTGTTTAACTTCTTGTGCAGGTCTTCGTCATCTTTCCCTGACAAAATCAAACCACTACGTGGGCCAGCTAAGGTTTTGTGTGTGGTGGTGGTTACCACATCAGCAAATGGCACTGGGTTTGGATATAAGCCAGCTGCAACTAAACCAGCAACGTGCGCCATATCGACTAACAAATAAGCGCCGACTTCATCAGCGATTTCACGGAATTTTGCCCAGTCGACAACACCTGAATAAGCAGAGAAACCCGCAACAATCATTTTTGGTTTGTGCTCAAGCGCAAGTTCGCGCACTTCCGCGTAGTCGATTTCGCCAGTTGCTTCATCTAGACCATACTGCACAGCGTTATACAATTTACCTGAGAAGTTCACGTGTGAACCGTGGGTCAAGTGACCACCGTGGGCCAAGCTCATACCAAGAACCGTGTCGCCAGCATTCAATAATGCTAAAAACACCGCTGAGTTTGCTTGTGAACCAGCGTGTGGCTGTACGTTGGCGTATTTTGCGCCGAACAATTGTTTCGCACGCTCAATGGCTAAATCTTCCACCGCGTCAACGTATTCACAACCGCCGTAATAACGCTTGTGCGGGTAACCTTCGGCATATTTGTTCGTCAGTTGCGAGCCCTGTGCTTCAAGTACACGCGGACTGGTGTAGTTTTCTGAAGCGATTAATTCAATATGCTCTTCTTGGCGTTGAACTTCGCCAGTCATTGCCTGCCATAAATCTGCATCGTAATCGGCAATATTCATCTCATGTTTTAACATCGGGGCTCCTGACTTAACAAACTGTCGAACGAAAAATAAGTGGCGCCTAGTTTACCAATATACTTGGGTTAGCGCCAACTTAAGGGTTAAAATAAACAATTACGATTTTTGCTTATAAATATCGCCTCAAAAAGGAACGCATGCTGTTATGGCACAATACATTTATTCCATGTCGCGGGTCAGTAAAGTCGTCCCGCCGAAAAAGACGATTTTAAAAGATATCTCGTTATCATTCTTCCCTGGCGCCAAAATTGGTGTGCTTGGTTTGAACGGTGCGGGTAAATCAACGTTACTACGCATCATGGCTGGTGTTGATAAAGAATACGAAGGTGAAGCACGTCCACTTGCTGGTACTCAAATTGGTTACCTGCCGCAAGAGCCGCAACTTGATGAAGATAAAACCGTGCGTGAAACGGTGGAAGAAGCGGTTGCCGACGTGAAGAACGCGCTGGCCGAACTCGACCAAGTGTATGCAGCCTATGCGGATGAAAATGCAGACTTTGATGCGCTCGCTAAAAAACAAGGTCAGCTTGAAGCGATCATTCAAGCGAAAGACGGTCACAACATTGAAAACATGCTGGAACGTGCTGCTGACTCACTGCGTTTGCCGCCGTGGGATTCGAAAATTAAAGTACTTTCGGGTGGTGAGCGTCGCCGCGTCGCCATCTGCCGCTTGCTATTGAGCAAGCCTGATATGTTGCTGCTCGATGAGCCGACCAACCACTTGGATGCTGAATCGGTCGCCTGGTTAGAGCGCTTCTTACATGACTATGAAGGTACTGTTGTGGCAATCACCCACGATCGTTACTTCCTCGATAACGTGGCGGGCTGGATTCTCGAACTTGACCGTGGTTACGGCATTCCTTGGGAAGGTAACTACTCATCTTGGCTGGAGCAGAAAGAAAAACGGCTTGAGCAAGAAGAGAAACAAGAGAAAGCTCGCCAGCGCAGCATCAAGCAAGAGCTTGAGTGGGTTCGTCAGAATCCAAAAGGTCGTCAAGCGAAGAGCAAAGCGCGTATGGCTCGCTTTGAAGAGTTACAAAGTGGCGACTATCAAAAACGTAATGAAACCAACGAGCTCTTTATTCCACCGGGTCCGCGCTTAGGTGACAAAGTACTTGAAGTGAATCACCTCAAAAAGGCTTATGACGGCCGCGTATTGATTGATGATTTGAGTTTCAGCGTACCGAAAGGTGCCATTGTCGGTATTATCGGCCCGAACGGCGCTGGTAAATCGACATTATTCCGGATGATTACTGGTAAAGAACAGCCAGATTCAGGAACCGTTGAGCTCGGTGATACCGTTCAACTAGCCAGCGTTGATCAGTTCCGTGACAGCATGGTCGACAAAAATACCGTTTGGCAGGAAATATCTGATGGCCAAGATATTCTGCGTATCGGTAATTTTGAAATTAACAGCCGCGCCTACGTTGGTCGCTTTAACTTCCGCGGTAATGACCAACAGAAGCACATTGGTGAACTATCTGGTGGTGAGCGCAACCGAGTGCACCTTGCCAAGCTTCTTAAAGCTGGCGGTAACTTGCTGTTACTCGATGAACCAACCAACGACCTTGATGTTGAAACCTTGCGTGCACTTGAAGAAGCATTGCTGGAGTTCCCTGGCTCAGCATTAGTTATCTCGCACGACCGTTGGTTCTTAGACCGCATCGCGACCCATATTCTAGATTATCGTGATGAAGGTCAGATCAACTTCTACGAAGGTAACTACACCGACTACGAAGAGTATATGAAGAAAACGCATGGCGAACAGGCCATGGAACCGCATCGTACTCGTTATAAGCCGATTGGCGTGTAACAGTCGGTATTCGGCATAAAAAAAGGGCTGTCTTAACAGCCCTTTTTTGTGTCTGACTTGTTGCTATGAATAAAACTTACGCTGCTCAATAACCCCTGGTGCAAATTGATCCACACCAATCGCGGCCATGCGTAGCTGCTCGGTTTTCTTCAACGACTTCGCTTCGTCAGCAGTAATCACCTCAGCTTTGCGCGCGGCTTTCACCAACTCATCACCACTGAGATCTTCAGCAATATCACCGTGCTTCACCGCTTTACGAATGCGTTTGTAGACATCCGCATGCTCACGCATGGCTAAGAACGCAAGCTCCATATGCCCTGTCATGTCGTTGGCATCATCCTTCCAAAAGCACAAGAAGGTATGGCGATCACGGGTAACACCAGGCTCCATCATGCTTTTCGCAACAGCTTGCAAATTGGCATCTGATGGTTTGTTGTAATGAATACCTAACGGGAAAATTGCCAAACGTAATTTCCACGCCACAATACGGCTTGGGAAGTTCGCGAAAAAGCCTTTAAACGCTTGACCAATTTCGTAAAGGTGGTGCTCAAGCGCATATTCAACAAATGGCAAATCACCCGACTGACGACCATCATCTTCGTAGCGTTTTAACACCGCTGACGCCATGTAGAGATGACTTAAAACATCACCTAAACGAGCCGATAACATTTCTCGGCGCTTTAAATCACCGCCCATCACTAACATGGCGATATCCGCGGTTAATGCGAGCGCGCGGCTCATTCGTGTTAGCTGCTGATAATAGCGTGCAGTAGGTCCGCTCATTGGGCTGGCATTAAAGCGAGCGCCAGTAAGCCCCATAAACAAACTACCGAAGAAGTTACCCGCAGCAAATCCAATATGCTTGAGCAACAGGCTATCAAATTGCTGCAAACCTTCATCTTCATTCGGGTTCGAAGCCGCTTCCATTTCCGCCAATACATAAGGGTGACAACGTGTTGCACCCTGGCCAAAAATCATCAAATTACGGGTAAGAATATTCGCACCTTCAACCGTAATCGAGACTGGGGTGGCCATATAACCATGGCCTAAATAGTTGCGCGGCCCTAATTGAATGCCTTTACCAGCATGAACGTCCATGGCGGCCTCCATCACCTGGCGCCCCATTTCGGTCATATGATATTTGGTCATTGCCGTAATCACCGAAGGACTTTTGCCTTCGCACAGTGCGGTTACGGTTAAACGACGCATTGACTCTAAGGTATAGTTGGTACCGCCAATTTTACCCATGGCGGCTTGTACGCCTTCGAATAGACCAATTGGCATGCCAAATTGCTGACGCACATAGGCATAGGCACCGGTCATACGTTCGGTCACATGGCCTGTCGCCGCCGCTAAAGCTGGCAAGCTAATGCCCCGCCCTGCTGACAAACATTCCATCAGCATGCGCCAGCCTTTCCCAGCGTAATCTTTACCGCCAATAATCCAATCAAGCGGAATAAAGACGTCTTTACCGTAGGTTGTACCGTTCATAAACGCTTGATTTAACGGTAGGTGGCGCTCGCCGGTTTCAACACCAGGGTGATTCGTCGGAATGAGTGCACACGTAATACCAATGTCTTTTTGCTCGCCAATCAAACCATCTGGATCATACAATTTGAACGCCAAGCCTAATACTGTCGCAACCGGCGCTAAGGTGATGTAACGCTTGCTCCAATTTAAGCGAATACCAACCACTTCTTTGCCTTCGAACTCGCCTTTACAAATAATGCCGGTATCTGGAATCGCGCCCGCGTCAGAACCAGCTTCTGGGCCCGTCAAAGCAAAGCATGGAATATCCGTACCATCGGCTAAGCGCGGCAACCAATAATTCTTCTGTTCATCGGTTCCATAATGCGTGAGTAGCTCGCCTGGGCCTAGTGAGTTGGGCACCATGACCGAAACAGCCGCACTGATTGAGCGCGTCGCAATTCGCGACACGATGTGCGAGTTCGCCGCCGGTGAAAAATCAAGACCACCAAACTCTTTCCCAATAATCATCGCGAAGAATTTTTCTTTGCGAATGTAATCCCAAACTTTTTTCGGTAAATCAGAATCTTGCTGAACAATACGGAAGTCATCAAGCATCGCTAGCAAGGTTTCGAGCTGATTATCAATGAATGCTTGCTCTGCTTCGGTAAATTGCGGTGCCTTTGTTTGATGGAATTTATGCCAATCAGGACGACCACTGAAAAGGTCGGCATCCCACCATGTATCGCCAGCCTGCATCGCTTCGCGTTCAGTTGGTGATAACGGCGGCAACACACGCTTAAAAAAAGCAAATGCAGGTCGGGTAATTAAGCTGCGGCGAATATCTGGTACTGCAACGAGCAACACCACCACAACCACTAAAAGAATAATAATTTCCATTTCAAAACACCTTAACCTATCGGTACAACGGGTATAAAAGAATGCTTAAACATAACTTAAAAAGCATAGTCCATTATTCGGTGGGTGCATCCACACCACCAGCTAAAAACGGAATCAAACGGTCAATCACTTGGTCGGCGGCAATGGCTTCACCAAAATCTGCAGCAGCAATTTCGCGTAGTGCTGGGCCTGATACTTGGGCAAAAACCGTCGCACCTAGCACAAAGTGCAATCGCCAGAACATATCAACTGGGCTCAACTGCGGATTCGCTAAGTGCAATGTTGCCAACAAGCGTTGCATCACATCGCCGAAATGGTCCATGGTATAGCGACGCAAGTGCCCTTGAATATCAGCGTAGGCATAGCCCAGTAAGCTTAAAAATATCGTCGGCCCATGCTTACGCACTTGGCGCAGTTCATTCAACGGCGCACGAAAGCAATCAAAAACCGCACGCGTGGTCACCTGCGGCTGCTCGGCAAGTTGTATCAGTTCACGATCAAGCGCCGGCATGAGAACTTCGAGATACCGCGCCATCACAGCTTGAATCAATGCTTTCTTTGAGCCAAAGTGGTAGTTAACCGAAGCGAGGTTGACCTCTGCATCTGCGGTAATTTGACGCAACGATGTTTGCTCGAATCCATGTTCAGCAAACAACGCCTCCGCAGCATTCAGTATTTTATCTTTCGTCGATACTCGCTTTGCCATAAAAACGTGTCTCACTTTATATTTTGCACGTTTAGAACGCGCATTTTAAACATGCGTTTTAATTTAAATCAGTTTGTTTATGAGCGCAAGCCAAAGGATGGGAATAACAATGACAAAAGCCATGCATGGTGTTTACTTAGCAATTATCGCTGCTCTTCTATATATAGTCTGGAGCCAACCGGAGCCCAACGCAGTCAATGGAACCGCAACTCAGGTCACCAAGCAAATTGTTGTTGAAAAAGAAATAAGTGCAGACAATACAGAAGAAATAGAGATGATTGCGACAACAACGAACGACACACCAGCAACAGATTCCGACACTAGCGACGTTGAACAGGTTCGCGACATCGACGTTAATCAAGCGCCAGTCGCTAAAACCAAACGAGAAGTCGAAATTGAAAAGATATTACGCGAAGCAATAGACATTGATGAGGTACAACAGCGTATTCACACCGAATCGGTCGACCAAGATTGGGCCTATCACATGCAAGACAGTCTTGTGCGCCTATACGATGAGAATGAGGTACTGCAGTCAGCAACCTTAAGTAGTGTTGAATGTCGAACCACCGTCTGCCGTGTTGAGTTTACTGGTACCGATACCCCCATGGACCACATGCAAAAATTTCATCGCGAGATGGTGAGCTCGCCATGGTTTGAAACAACCTACCAGAGCGTCATGATTTCGAATTCAAAAGATAAAAAACACGCTGTTTATATTGTGCGTCCGCAATAAAAAAGGCGCTCAATTTAACATTGAGCGCCTTGTACTTTTTAAAGCAAACGAATTAATTGCTTGTGTCGAGCGGCGTAAAACCTTTAACTAGCTCATCAACCGCTTTCATTTGCTGCAGATATGGCTCTAGTTTTGCCAAAGGCAATGCACATGGGCCATCACATTTTGCTTGGTCAGGATCAGGGTGCGCTTCGATAAACAAGCCAGCTAAACCGAGCGCCATGCCTGAACGGGCAAGAATAGCAGCTTGCGCACGACGACCATCGGCCGAATCTTCACGACCGCCTGGACGCTGCAACGCATGCGTCGCGTCAAACATGACCGGCGCCATTTGTTTCATTTCATCCATACCCAGCATATCAACCACAAGGTTGTTGTAACCAAAGCAACTGCCCCGCTCACACAAAATCACGTTATGGTTACCGGCTTCACCAAACTTCTTCAGAATATGGCGCATTTCATGTGGCGCTAAAAATTGCGGCTTCTTCACATTGATAATTGCACCGGTTTCCGCCATGGCAACCACTAAGTCGGTCTGACGCGCCAAAAACGCTGGTAACTGAATAATATCAGCCACTTCCGCAACTGGCTTAGCTTGGTGTGGTTCGTGTACATCGGTAATAATCGGTACGTTAAAGGTACGCTTAATTTCCGCGAAAATTTCGAGGCCTTTATCAAGACCTGGGCCACGGTAAGAATGAATTGAAGAGCGATTCGCTTTATCAAAGCTCGCCTTAAAAACATAAGGGATACCAAGGCGTGACGTCACTTCAACGTAATGCTCGGCAATACGCATGGCTAAATCGCGCGATTCTAAAACATTCATTCCGCCAAATAGCACAAACGGCAGATGGTTCCCCACCTGCACGTCACCTACTTTAATTACTTGGGTGTTAATCACGTTGATATCCTTTACTTAACTCGAAGTACGGCACGTTTTAGCCGTTCGCTATGACACGCAAAATCTGTCCACAAATATAGGCCATGTAGGTGCCTAATGCATAACCAAACACTGCCAGCAGTACGCCGACAGGCGCTAATGAAGGATGAAACGCCGAAGCCACAACGGGTGCCGAAGCCGCGCCACCAACATTCGCTTGGCTACCGACCGCCATATAGAATACTGGCGCTTTGAGTAGACGCGCGACGAGCAACATTAAACTGGCGTGAATGATCATCCAAATGGCACCAATCAGGAAGTATTTCGGCACATCCACAATGGCTGTGACGTCCATATGCAAACCAATGGTTGCAACCAGAATATAGACAAACATGGAGCCATATTTCGATGCGCCAACGCCTTCAAGTTTGCGAGCTGGCGTAAACGACAATGCAACGCCTACGGTGGTTGCAATCACAATCAACCAGAAA
>NCJS01000222.1 GCA_002279005.1 Idiomarina sp. 34-48-12
AGGGCCTATTCTTGAAGAAACCATGCGTCATTACTTTTCAGACTTAGTCGCGCCAGATGTGGTGTTACTGGGCTGTACCCACTTTCCGTTAATTGCGGATCAAATTTCTCAATTTTGGGGTGGCGTAAAAACCATCCATTCAGGGGAAGCGATGGTCAGTTGGTTACGTGACAAACTTGAGTTAGAGGCCAAGTTTGCGCAAACGCCAATACGTATTCTTGCTTCGGAAAATGTCGCCGCAGTGAAGCGAACCGCTGAACATTGGGGATTAGGCCTCGCCTGATGCTTTGAGTTTGGGTGAGCTTTTTAAAAACTCTATTAAGTCACGTTCTGGAATCGGTCTGGAAAACACAAACCCTTCTTGGCCCAAAGTCGGCAAATAGGCACTCACACCAGCAAGTGACAACAGTGTTGGTGCAAGATCAATTTGACTGGCAACCGAAGTAATTGTGCGCGGCGATATATCTGCACCAAGAATCAGTCCAGGAATGCGAAACTTATCAAGCGGAATCAGCTCATCGCCATAAACACGAGTATCGTGGTCAGCAACAACTAAAAATAAGGTGTTTTGCCAGTAGTCGCTTTGCATAGCTTGAGAGAAGAATTTACCGAGTGCGTGGTCGGCGTACTTTACAGCATTGTTCACGGTGTTTTTAGGTTGTTCGAACAAGCTGATTTCACCATCTGGAAATTCAAATGGTTCATGATTGGACGAGCTAAACGCTAATGTGAATGTTGATTCATGCCGTTGCTCAGCGGTACTTAGACGCTCATGTAACTGTGTAAATAAATCCTGATCACTCACGCCCCAGCTGCCAACGAATAACGGGTTCTCGAAGTCATCTTGGTCAATTATATTGCTGAATCCGTTGCCACTAAAGAAAGCCGCCATGTTGTCAAAATGAGCTTCACCGCCATAGATAAATTCCGTGTGATAGCCTTCACGTTTTAGTGTATCCGCGATGGTGAAAACGTGCTGAGTTGAGGAGCGGGAATAATAGCATAGGGATGAGCGTGAAATAGCCGACTTGTATAATATCGGCACGAAGCCCGAGCAAAAAGTAACGAAGCAGGTTGGTTGCGGCTAATACACGGTCATAGAACAAGATAAAATAGCCAAGTCGAAACAGACTGAGCATAATAAGACTACTTACTGCGAACAAAAACACAGGGTAGTAACTTGTTGTTCCTGACTTGAGCGCCTTTAGCATAACCTTTTACCTAGTTTCTTTAATAAAATCAGGGTAATTAAGAAATCTTAAGGCAAGCTTAAGAAATGTCGTTTAGTCTCGCGGAATCAACAAATGCTGGGGCCATACATGAAAGCTAACAAAACTGGAATCGATAGAATCATTCATGCCACGTTTAATTCCATGCGCGGTATTGCTCAGGTGTGGAAGTATGAGGCGGCATTTCGTCAAGAAGCTTTGTTATGCGCCGTTTTATTGCCTGTGGCGATGCTTGTTGAAGCGACTTTGGCGGAGCGTTTATTACTTGTTCTAACGTTGTTTATTGTCGTGATTACAGAGTTGCTAAACTCAGCGGTCGAAGCTGTTGTAGACCGAGTCGGTGCGGAGTTTCATGAATTAAGCGGTCGTGCGAAAGATATTGCTTCAGCTGCGGTATTTTTTGCTTTAGTTTTAATGATAGTGGTGTGGGCTGCGATT
>NCJS01000223.1 GCA_002279005.1 Idiomarina sp. 34-48-12
TTTCTGACATAATGAATGTACTCTTAACGTTCTTTACGCACATCCTACCATTGCAAAGCTATTCAGGCTAGCTGACAAAACCCCGTAGGACGTGCCATAATATGGCTAATTCCAAGCATAAGAATAGTACAAGCACAGAGGAAGCGGCATGACTCAACGCGCCATGGACATACGATTGATGGAACGTCACTACAAAGTGAACTGCCCACCGGGGCAAGAGGTTGCTTTGCAGCAAGCTGCTGATCGCTTGAATAATAAGCTGGAAACGATTCGAACTAACACCAAGTTGTCGAATCCTGAGCAAATTGCAGTGATGGCCGGGTTGAATTTGTGCCATGAATTTGCGCAAGAGGAGAAGCGTCAGCAGCAGCGTATCGCTGATCTCGAAGAAAAATTAAAACTCCTGCAAGAAACTCTTGAACAAGTCATGGCGGAACAGCGCCCCGGACGTTAAAATACCCACATTATGACTGCCTGGGATGTGCGCCAGCACGCCGATGTCCCTGAGCCGATGCTAGCAGTAAAGGGGCTCACTGGGCGGCTATTGAGCAAGCTCGACTAGTATCGAGAAGCCTGCGGCCGTTTCAATTGCGCCCCGCCTTGAACCAGTGGGTTCAAGGGCCAAGGCACGCAGCGGCATTCCGGGTAGTCACCCCTTCGAAAAACAAGTACGCAATTAGATATTGAAGAGCGATATTAGATATTAGCCAAAATCCAATCCGCTAATATCTAATATCTAATTGCTATTATCGTTTTTGCTTTTCCTCGTTTACGAGGCGACGGACGTCGGCTAGGAGTTGCTGGGCGTCGTAGATAATGCCATCTTTGATCGTGTAGCGAATACCCTTCGTGCGCATCGGCTGATTATTTTCGTCTAGCTTATAGTGCCCTGTTCCGTATAACACTTTGAAGTTCGCCAGTGGGTTCTCGTCAACGATGATGAGATCGGCTTTCTTGCCCGGTACCACGCTGCCAATTTCGTCTTCAAGACCAAGTGCTTCGGCGCCGTTTAAGGTGGCGGATTGAATCACTTCCAGCGCGTTGAAGCCGGCTTCGCGTAACAGCTCAAGTTCACGAATGTAGCCAAAACCGTAGATCTTGTAGATGTAACCTGCGTCAGAACCTGTCGTTACACGGCCACCGTGGTTTTTGAAATCGTTCAAAAAGGTCATCCACAGCTGATAGTTTTTACGCCATGCAACTTCTTCATCAGTAGTCCAATCAAACCAGTAAGAACCATGCGCGTAACGGCTTGGCGTGAAGAAATCCCATAGCTGCGGCAGGGTGTATTCTTCGTGCCAAATAGCACGGCGCTCGCGCATGAGGTCACGGCTTGCTTCATAAATGGTCAGCGTTGGGTTGATGGTGAAATCAAGCGCAATCAGCTCATCACGTACTTTATTCCACTGCTCTGAGCCTGGCTCAGCCGCTTGCGCCCATAAGCGCCCTGCTTCGCGGAAACGGTCTTGCTCGTTATTGTAGTTATAATCCGCTGGATAATTTTGAATACGTTGACCTGTAAACAACGCTTCTGGCAAGCCATACCAGTGCTCCATACTACCAAGGCCTAAACGGGCTGAATCAATCACGCTAGTACGCACCACATTTAGCTGCGCATGATGCATCATGGTGCCTAGATTTTGCTTTTGAGCTTCTAATGCCCGAAGCGCCTTGCCGTTTAATGCGACGCACCCAGTCACGCGCTTGCTCGCCGTTAAAAATTGGCTCTTCAGCACCCATGCCGAAGCCGGCATATGGAATGATGCGTGGTGAAACAATGGCATTTTTTTCAGCTTGTTCCTGATGCCACTTCGTCCAATTTAAGCCGTTAAAACTGCCCGGTTCACGTACGGTGGTGATACCATGAGCAAGCCATAGTTTGAGCACGTACTCAGCTGGAATGTCCTCGGCTGAGCCACCAATATGGCCATGCATATCAATAAAGCCAGGCAACACGTATTTGCCATGCGCATCGAGTTCCTGGTCGTTCGGCCCAGCAATTGGACGGCCTTGGTCTTTGATTGGTACACCCGGGTAGCCAACGCTCACCACGCTCACAATCCGATCATCTTCAATCACGATATCTACAGGGCCTTGTGGTGGTGCCCCTTCACCGTTAATTAGCGTTGCGCCGCGAATGATGAGTCGGTCATATGGTCCAGCACCTTGCTCGCCGCGCTCAGGCGCTTTCGGCGGTGCGGCCTGTACTGTTGCGCTGAACGCGACTGAAAGGGTTAACATGCAAAGAAATTGGCGTATCATGGTAAGCACTCACTATTATTTTAATTATGCGTTTTCGCAAGGATATCAGCGCCGTGGCTCAACAGCAATTACGCCGACAACTACTCGACGCACGCGCCAGTCTATCTAGCGCAGCCCGCGATGAAGCGGCGTTGCAGGTCGGTAACCACTTACTACAGTTGCCCGAGCTACAGCAACCTTGCCAAATTGGCAGTTATTTTAGCGTGAAAGCTGAGCTGCCTACCCACGCGATCAACGAGCAACTCATGGCGCATAACCATCAATTGTCGCTACCAATTCTTCACCCTACTCGCGCGGGGCATTTGTTGTTTATGCAATTAAGCCAAACGACACAATGGACGCATAACCGCTTCGGTATTCCTGAACCGGAATTAGATGTTCGGCATGTCACGCCATTAACTCATATCAATATATTATTGGTGCCGCTTGTTGGTTTTGATGCACACGGCAACCGCATGGGCATGGGCGGTGGTTTCTATGACCGCACCCTAAGTGCGTGGCGACAAGGAAAAATCAACCTCATACCGATTGGCTTGGCTCTGGATTGCCAGTACATTGACGAATTGCCCGTACAACCTTGGGATGTGCCGCTAGAAATGGTCATTACGCCCTCGAAAGTGTGGGACTTTCGACGCTAAAACTGTATACTAAACGGCCATAGACAACTGACTATGGATACCGTCATGACCACCTCGCAAGACCAACTGAAAAAGCAAGCCGCAGAAGCCGCCCTGAAGTATATTCA
This sequence comes from Idiomarina sp. 34-48-12, assembly GCA_002279005.1. Lineage (GTDB taxonomy): Bacteria > Pseudomonadota > Gammaproteobacteria > Enterobacterales > Alteromonadaceae > Pseudidiomarina. The sequence goes on from NCJS01000223.1 coordinate 3,008, forward strand.
ACCAAACACAATTGTTGGTGTGGGCACCGGTTCCACCGTTAATTTCTTCATTGATGCCCTAGCCACTATGAAGCACGACATTGAAGCCGCGGTATCAAGCTCAGAAGCTTCCACCGAGCGTTTAAAAGCCCACGGCATTGAAGTGGTTGAGCTTAACAATGTGGCGGACTTGCCAGTGTACGTCGATGGCGCCGACGAAATTGATGAGCATATGCGCATGGTCAAAGGTGGCGGT
>NCJS01000084.1 GCA_002279005.1 Idiomarina sp. 34-48-12
GCACGAATACGCGCCAGCAACTCACGTGGATTGAATGGCTTAGCGAGATAGTCATCAGCCCCTAGCTCAAGCCCAATAATCCGATCCACCTCGTCGCCTTTCGCGGTCAACATCACAATTGGAATTTCGTTATTATGTTGGCGTAAGCGACGACAAATCGAAAGTCCATCTTCACCGGGCAGCATTAAATCGAGCACCATCAAATGAAAATTCTCACGCTCGAGCAAACGATCCATTTGATCGCCACCACCGGCCGTACGAACGTGAAAGCCCTGTTCGGTTAAGTAGCGTTCGAGGAGACTTCTCAGGCGCGCATCGTCATCAACTACGATGATTTTAAAGGTTTCTTGGCTCATAATTTTTTTGCTCGTTTAGGCAACTATGATGAACTATATGCGAAGCAAATTCTTTTGCCAACAAAGGCTTGTAACGAAAGGTTTCAAGTATTAAAAGTTTGATGATTTTAATCCCTTTCACTTCATCGTAAACTCGTCACATATTTTATTCACGTTAATTCTGTCAGTTGGTACGTCATGAGAACCAATCTAATTAGTCGTTCGGGTTATCTGCAATTACAGCAGGAGCTCGACCATTTATGGCGCGTTGAACGCCGCGAAACCACCGAGAAGGTCGCTTGGGCTGCTAGCCTTGGCGACCGCAGCGAAAACGCAGATTACAAATATAATAAGCAGAAATTGCGACAAATTGATAAGCGCATAAGGTTTCTGCGCAAACGTCTTGAACAACTCAAAATTGTCGATTACTCACCGCAGCAAGACGGTAAAGTGTTTTTTGGTGCAACAGTCACCGTAGAAGACGACTACGGCCAACAACGTAACTTTACCGTTGCGGGGCCCGATGAAATTTACCAACGCGATGATGTCATTTCGATAGATGCACCGATGGCGCGCGCAGCGCTTGGAAAACAGCTCGATGATGAGTTCACTGTGGTGACGCCAACCGGCCCAAAACTGTGGATTGTAACCAAAATTGATTACATTTTGACACGATCATAGGGCTCAACCTCGCATTTACGCATTCTCTACACCGAAACGCACACAAGCAAGAAGCAGCCTGATATACTTGCCCGATTCCTAAATTGAACAACACAGCATGAGAGAAGTTATGAGCTCGATTACTCAGCAAATCGCGAACGAATTAGCGGTAGGTTCGCAGCAAGTACAAGCTGCTATCGCGCTATTAGATGACGGTGCGACGGTACCATTTATTGCCCGATACCGAAAAGAAGTGACTGGCGGCCTAGATGACACGCAACTGCGAAATCTAGCACAGCGCCTTACCTACTTACGCGAACTTGAAGATCGTCGCGCGGTCATTTTGGGTAGCATCAAAGATCAAGGCAAGCTCACGCCAGAACTTGAGCAGGCGATTTTAGAAACCGCCTCAAAAACCGAACTCGAAGATTTATATCTGCCTTACAAGCCAAAGCGACGCACCAAGGGTCAAATTGCCATTGAAGCGGGCTTAGAACCACTTGCCGACGCGTTGTATGGTAACTCAGAACTATCGCCAGAAACGGAAGCGCAGAAATATATCAACGCCGATGCTGGTTTTGCCGATGAAAAAGCAGTGCTTGAAGGCGCGCGCTTTATATTGATGGAACGCTTTGCCGAAGATGCCGCGTTGTTGAAAAAGGTTCGCGACTACTTGTGGAACAATGCCGAGATCACCAGCGCCGTTGCTCCTGGCAAAGAGACCGAAGGTGCAAAATACCGCGACTACTTTGAATTTAGCGAAGCACTGAAGAAAATTCCTTCGCATCGTGCACTGGCATTATTCCGTGGTCGCAACGAAGGTATCTTGCAACTCAAGTTAAACCCAGATCCACAACAGGAAGATCCTAAAGCGCGTAGCTATGGCGAACAGTTAATTGCCGCGCATATTGATTGGCAGGACAAAGGGCGCGCAGCCGATACATGGTTACAGCAAACCGTTCAGTGGACTTGGCGCATCAAAATATTGCTGCACATGGAAACGGAGCTATTCGGTTCGGTACGCGAACGTGCGGAAACCGATGCGATTCAAATTTTTGCCAATAACCTCAAAGACTTGTTAATGGCGGCGCCAGCCGGTGACAAAGTCACCATGGGACTTGATCCAGGTGTACGCACTGGTATTAAAGTGGCTGTGGTCGATAGTACCGGCAAAGTACTAGGCACCAACACGGTATTCCCCTTCCAGCCACAGAACCAAGTCGATAAAGCCATGCGCACGTTAGCCGGCATGTGTAAGCAGCATAAGGTTGAGTTGATCTCGATTGGTAACGGCACCTATTCGCGTGAAACCGACAAACTTGTTGCCGAAATGCTCAAAGCGAACCCAGAAATTAAAGCTAATAAGGTGATTGTCAACGAGGCTGGTGCTTCGGTGTACTCTGCCTCCGAGCTTGCCGCACTTGAGTTTCCAGACTTAGACGTATCACTGCGTGGTGCTGTTTCAATTGCACGTCGTTTACAAGATCCGCTCGCGGAGCTCGTGAAGATAGAACCAAAATCAATTGGTGTGGGCCAGTATCAGCATGATGTTAGCCAAGCTCAATTAGCACAGAGCCTTGATGCCGTGGTTGAAGACTGTGTTAACGCCGTTGGTGTCGACTTAAATACAGCCTCGGTTGCGCTATTGGCGCGCGTTGCTGGTTTAACCAAAACGTTGGCACAAAACATTGTTGCGCATCGCGATAGCCATGGCCGCTTTGCAACCCGCCAGCAACTCTTGAAAGTGGCGCGGATGGGACCGAAGTCGTTTGAACAAGCCGCGGGTTTCTTGCGCATTATGAATGGTGAACAACCACTCGATAGTTCAGCGGTTCACCCAGAAGCGTACCCAGTGGTTGAGCGCATAGCTGCACATAGCCAGAAACAAGTAGCCGATATCATTGGTGACACCGCGTTTTTAAAACAAATTAACGCCAAAGACTTCACCGATGAAACCTTTGGTTTACCGACGGTACAGGATATTTTGCGCGAGTTAGATAAACCAGGCCGAGACCCTCGTCCTGAATTTAAAACAGCTAGCTTTAAAGATGGCGTGGACGACATTAAAGATCTGAAACCGGGTATGACGCTTGAGGGTGTTGTGAGTAACGTTGCCGCCTTTGGTGCCTTCGTTGATATTGGTGTGCATCAGGATGGTTTAGTGCATGTGTCGGCGTTATCAGACAAGTTCGTGAGTGACCCTCGCGAAATCGTGAAAGCCGGTGATATTGTGAAGGTGAAGGTACTGGAAGTAGATGTGCCACGTAAGCGTATTAGTTTAACCATGCGCCTAACCGATGAGCCAACTGCAGCAGCGCCAAGCCAACCAAATCAAGCCAAACCACAGAGCAATAAGCCGCGTGGCTCTGGCGGCCAATCACGCCCGAAACCTGCGGCTCAACCAGCCGCTAATTCGGCGATGGGCTCGGCTTTTGCTGAAGCGTTCGCGAAAGCGAAAAAATAGTGATTGAGTACGCACAGAAAAGCCGACCACATGGTCGGCTTTTTCTTTAGCAAATCAGTTTAAGCGGTCTGTGGCGCACGTAAAGTACGCTGCAGTAACTCGTGAAACTCTTGTTTATGCGTTTGAAAAGCAATGCGCATGACTTCCGCTTTCGCTTGTAGTTCAGCAAGGGTTGGCATGTGCATGCTATCAGCCATCGCTTTTGCTTTGGTATCAAGCAGTTGCTTACGTACTTGATAGTATTCACGTAACTTCGCCACCATCAGATCAAATTCATCGTGTAGCTTGGCCATGGTTGTTTCGCACGACAACTGCGCTTTTGCTGTCGCCTTTTTAAACTGCATTTCTAAACGTGCTTTCTCAACTTGGTAGCCGTTGGTCCGTTTCAAGTTGCTGGTAAGCCCTACCCACGAACAAGCACGAATCAGCCATTTGGTTGGGTCGAAATGCCACCAACGAATACCGTTACGGTAGTCAGCTGAAAAAATATGGTGGTAGTTGTGATAACCCTCACCAAAGGTCAGCAGCGCCAGCACACCGTTATCGCGGGCTGTGTTGCGGTCGGTGTAGGTTTGCTTACCCCAGATATGCGCTAATGAGTTAATGAAGAACGTGGTGTGGTGATTAATCACCAAGCGCGCGAAGCCAACTAAGATAATCGCACCCCAAACATCACCAAGCATCAAACCTAAAGCAATAGGCCAACCTATTGAGGTTACCAAAGTTAACATCAGATAATTGCGGTGCTGCCACATGACAATTGGGTCTTTCTGCAAATCTTTTGCGTTGTCATAGTTGCTATAACGCGATGCCTGATATTCACGCAACATCCAACCAATGTGCGAATACCAAAAACCACGCTTCGCTGAGTATGGGTCTTTGTCGTTATCATCCACATGCTTATGGTGCTCACGATGATCGGATGACCAATGCAAGGCGCTATTTTGAACGGCTAAGGCGCCGCCAAGCGCAAACAAAATTCGTAGCGACCAATGCGCATCGTAAGCACGGTGCGCCCAAAGGCGGTGGTAACCGGCCGTAATTGAAATACCAGCGAATACGATGGTACCGATTAATCCAGCAATAAGGCCTGCCGAAAAACCGTGCGTTAAGCCGTACCAAGGTACGCCGATAACGGTCACTAAAAAGGTAATGGCAAATACACTAAGGTTAAGCCAAATAATTGGGGGTTTTTCAGCGGTTGCTGAAACAGGATCTGACGACATAAATTAACCAACTTAAAAACTAAAAAGAAAATCGCTCGCATTCAGTGAACACGTGTTCGCTCAATTTACCTACCCTTTCATGTGCACGCAAGTAAAATCGTGCAAAAAACGGCGAATTGCGTGAACACACGTTCACTGACATAATCTGTTCGACGATTAAATCTAACAAGAGTTCCATGCTATGGCCGGTGTTCGCGCAGCCCAAAAAGAAAAAACCCGACGCGCCCTTATTCAAGCGGCAATGAATCAGCTGAGCGCCGAACACGGTTACGCCAGCTTAAGTCTGCGTGAAGTAGCTCGCGAAGCTGGTATTGCGCCAACCTCGTTTTATCGACACTTTCAAAATATGGAAGAGTTAGGGTTAACTTTGGTGGATGAAGGTGGTCTGACACTGCGGCAGCTATTGCGGCAATCACGCCAGCAAATTGCCAAAGGCGGCTCAATTATTCGGGCGTCGGTGACTACTTTTATGGAGTTTGTGACCAATAACACCGCTATTTTCCGTTTATTACTGCAAGAAAAATCAGGAAATTCGCGTGAGTTCCGTTTGGCGGTAACGCGAGAGGTTGAACACTTTACTGCGGAATTAGTCGATTATTTGGTAGATGAACAACAGTTTGCACGTGAAGTGGCAGAACTGCAGGCAGATGCTATTGTGCGCATCGTATTTAGTGCCGGCGCTGATGCCTTAGACGCTGACACCAAAGAGCGCCAGCGTTTAACCGAGCAGACCATAGCGCAGTTACGAATTGTAGCGCGGGGCGCAGAATCTATGCGCCAAGCGGCCAAAACCAAAGAATTAACGGCACCGTAGCAACACATAATACCAAGGTGAGCGGTAAACCAAGCTTCCAATAATCACCAAAAGCATACCCACCCGGGCCCATTACTAAAATATTTGATTGATGACCAATTGGGGTAATAAATGGCAAAGCTGCGCCGATAGCAACCACCATTAAAAACGGATCGGCCGAAACCCCAAGACCACTGGCCATATTTAATGCGATAGGCGCCATCAGTACGGCTGCTGCGGCATTGTTGATAATGTTCGATAACGCTAAGGTGACAACTAATAATATCGATAAGGCCACAGCCGCAGGTGCATCGCTACTTACCAGTAGCGCCCAATCAGCAAGGGTATGTGCCGCGCCACTTCGTTCTAGAGCGCCGCCTAACGGAATGGTCGCACCAAGTAAAACAACAATGGGCCAATCGACGTTTTCATAGAGCTCGCGCAGCGGAATAATATTACTCAGTACCATTGCCCCTGCGGCTGCAGTAAACGCCACTGGTACCGATAGAAAACCAAGCGCACTGAGCATGATGGCGGCCGCAAAAATGGCGAGCGGCGTAAACAGTTTTTTAACAGCACCAATGCGCATGCTGCGCTGGGCAAGCGGGAAGCATCCAAAACGGCGGAATACATCCGTGAGAATTTCGGCATCACCCTGCAACAACAAAACATCACCCGGTTTAAAGCGAATGTTCGCTAAGTTGGGTTTCACCGGCTGCCCTTGTCGAGCAACGGCTAACACATTCACACCAAACCGATGACGCAAGCGTAAATCGGCAGCCGACCGGCCTACTAAGCGTGAGTCAGGGCCCACAACGCCTTCCACCACTTGAATCTCATCAGAAACTAAGAATCGATCGGCCAATTCTTCTTCAGCGTTTAATTCAAAACCGGTCGCGTCGATAATTTGTTGAAGTGTATCGGTGTCTGCTTCTACTATCAGAACATCTTCCGCTTTGATTCGGTAATAACGAGGCGGCGCCGTCATCACGGTTTTGTCTTGTTTTATCGCAACGACCGCGAAGTTTTCTTTGATGCGACTTTCTAGTTCATAGAGCGTCTGCCCGACGTAGCTGGCAGTTGATGGCACCCACAACTCGGTCATGTACGAACTCATATCATACGGCGAGTTAGCGCTGTCACGACTATTGGTTTTCGGGACTAACCAGCGGCTGGTCAGCCACATAAAAACCAAGCCGATAACCGTTAACGATACGCCCACTGCGGTAAAATCAAAAACACCAAAACTTTCACCGACCGATTCACGTCGGATATCTGCCACGATAATGTTCGATGGCGTACCAATCATGGTCACGGTACCGCCTAACAATGAGCCAAATGCCATTGGCATAAGCACCTTTGACGCGTGTCCTAAACCACTACGTGACAGTTGCAAGGCGACGGGAATCATAATGGCCATCGTGCCGGTGTTACTGATGAACGCAGAACAAAACGCGGTAATACTGGTGAGCGCGAGCATTTGCACCCAAGCTTTATCGCCAACGCGCTTCATCAATGACGCTAACGCATCAACCACACCCGAACGCCACATCGCATGACTAATCACCAAGACCGCAGCCACTGTTATGACAGCAGCGTTTCCGAACCCAGAGAATACTTCATTTGTTGGAACCAAACCTAAAGCCGCAGCAACCAGCAACGCAAACATCGCCACGAGGTCATAACGCCAGCGGTTCCATACAAAAAGGACTAAAGCGCCTAGCAGAATTGCTCCGATTATTAATTGGTCAACCATGTATCGTCCAAACCTTAAAATGTTGTTAACAGATTGGCGTTATTTCGTGGGAAGTCAATAATTTTGCTGGTAAGATTGGGAAATAATTATGAATATTT
>NCJS01000224.1 GCA_002279005.1 Idiomarina sp. 34-48-12
CGGAATACGTCGGCTTCTTTTTCATCTTTGGTGTAACGACCACCAACCGTTAACGTCAGGTCATCGGTCATCTGATAGTTACCTTGACCAAACACGGCAAAGCTATCGGTTTGCACACAACCACCGTTATCAACCGTCACCCCACCTAATGCAGCTAGGTACATAGGTAGAACGGTACCGAACACACCACAAGCTTCGCCATCATAGAAATACACACCGCCAACAAAATCAAAGTTGTCGTTGTTGCTATAATTCACCTGGAATTCTTGGGTAAATTGTTCGTCTTCATAAATAGCCGGAACCATGAAAATTGGTTCGCCCGTCGCGTTAAAATCGATGTTGGTGTTGGTGTAACCTTCACGACTAGCGGTGACCGATTTGAAGCCCCATTCAGCGTTAATGTCCCAGTTATAAACCAATGACCAACCTTCGGTTTCAACCAAGTTATCAACTGGCATGGCGGTATTCGAGTCATACACGTCATCTAACGGCTCTTGTCCAGTTACTGAGCTCGTCAGTAATCGATGAGCGCCTTTTGAGTTCGATTCATCTTCGGTGTTGTCGTACGAGAATTTCAAATCCATATTCTCGTTAATCAACCACTTCGCTGATAATCGATAGGTCATCAGATCTTTATTATAGTTTTCGTCACCGGTATTCAAAAAGGTTCCGAAACCGTCGCGTTGCAATGATGCGATGGCACCACCAACAAAGAAGTTATCGCTTAACGCTGTTTGGCCTGAGATTTTCAGATCGCGCTGGTTGTAGCTACCAATGGCGCCTTGCACTGATAACTCGTTGTAACCGGTGAGTTCCTTGGTAACATATTTTAGCGCGCCACCAATGGTGTTTTTCCCGTACAGCGTTCCTTGCGGTCCACGCAATACTTCAATGCGCTCAATATCGAACACTTCAAGCACGGCACCCTGCGGGCGGGCAATATAAACATCATCGATATACACACCAACGCCTGGCTCAAAACCCCATAACGGATCTTGCTGACCAACACCACGAATATAAGCGGTTAGCGTTGAGTTTGTACCGCGGCTGACCTGAATGGTGGCGTTTGGAATACGTTGCTGGAGTTCGGTGATATCTTCAACACCAATTTCTTCAAGATCACCAGCACCGAATGAAGACACCGATACCGGCACTTCTTGTAGACTTTCAGTTTTACGACGCGCCGTTACTTCAATGCGCTCTAGGCCTTGCATCTCATCTTCATTGGCCTGTTCTTGCTGCGCATATGCAGGCATCGCCATTACCGAAGCAATGGTCATCGCGAGTAATGAGCGGCGAAAAATGGGTTGACTCATGATGTCGTTCTCCCGGATTGTTAAGTTGTTTTGTATGCTGTTTGTTTTAATAATTTTCAGTGCAACGAAAGCTAACTGTTGTCATGGCCTATGTACCCTAGCCTAAAGTTTTGCTTTTGTATTCTGTACGTTAGTACTATGTAAAAAAAAGTGCGCTTGCAGCATGATACGTCACATCATTGCAGCAGTTCAGGTCATGGCACTCCTGAAACCAACCTTCAAAGAGGTAATGCATGTTAAGCATGATAGGACTTGTTGGGGGCTTAGCCCTGCTCATCATTCTCACCTTGCGAGGAATGAACTTATTTATTAGCGCACCACTTTGCGC
>NCJS01000225.1 GCA_002279005.1 Idiomarina sp. 34-48-12
GCGGTTGCAGCGGCCAAGGCGAAACCGACGTTACGGCCCGCTAGAGCAAAATCTTCGTGAGTTTTATTGGCGCGTCCCAAATACCAGCCGAATGCTATCCAGAGTAGTCCGAAGATCACCACCAAACTGAGCCCGAGGGTACTATCTAATGCGAAATCTGCGGTTTCACTCATGCGTTCGGCTCCGACGACGATGTTGGTACAGAATAATCACCACGAGAATTACAAACAGCAAGCCACCGAGGGCAAACAAGGTGAACGCTTGTTCTAAGGCGTAGTGATCCACCTGAACCCGCACCACGTTACTTACGTGATTACTTGGCTCAATACTTGGCTCAATACTTGGCTGATTATTTAACTGAGAGTTTTGCGGGCTTAGATTGCCTGATTCATCCGCAACTGAGCGAATACGAAAGTAATGATTACCGTCACCGAAGCCGGTGAGCGTCATACGTTGAAAATCACCAAACCAAGGATACATGCGTTCAATTTCACGAAATGATTCATCTGCTGAGTACTCAACAATGAGATTTTGAGTTGGTGATGCAGATAGGCTCAATACAAAGTAACCCTCACGACTCTTTGATGGTGCGGATAACTTCGGTAGCGAGCTGTTTGCCAAGTTGGATGTGTTGGTTTGCGAAGATAAAACGTAGGCAGAAGCGGGTCGCGCAAGCAGCGTGATGAGTAACAACAAAGCAATGTTTATAACGAACCTTGCGCGGTCTGGCACAATTCCTTCCTGTAGCCCTTTGTACCTAGGCTACCAAGTGAGGAAAATCATTTCAACTTAAGGTATGCTCACAAGCAATGTCGTTTAGGGAAAGTTATGCATCCGATTTATTTATGTAGCATGGGCGCCAACATCGCCCCAGAAAGCAATTTTGCGGCCGCTCGTGAATCAATCTCAGAGCTGGGCAAAGCTTATTATTCACGCGCCATTTATACACAACCCGTTGATATGCGCAGTGAACATGATTTCCTCAATGCCCTATTTTTAATTGTTTCTCCCCTAGACAGCGTTGCCCTCAAAGAGCGTTTCAACGCTATCGAGATTAGCCTGGGGCGAGATCGTGATGATCCACTTAGCAGTAAAAAAGATCGCCCAATGGATATCGACATTTTGGGTGAGCTGAACTCTGACCAGGTGTGGCAAGAAGTACCTGATTATTTGCAAGACGTTATTCCAAACCTTAAACCAATAGCTGAAGAAATCGTTCAAACTCAAGGGGCATTGCATGACTAATTCAAAGAAGTTTGCCTTAGTGACGGGTGCAGGTCGTCGATTTGGCTTGGCGCTAGCGCATGCTCTGATTGATGAAGGTTACCAGGTACTCGCACATTACAATACGTCTAAAGACGGTATTGATGAACTTGAACAGCGCGGCGCCATTGGTTTACAAGCAAACTTAGCTCATTTAAATGACGTCCATCAATTAATTCACGCGGTGCAACAGCATTGCCCGAAATTGCACCTATTGGTTAACAACGCATCGTGCTTCTTTGACAACCAACGTGTGGATGAAAGTGATGCCAATCTTGCCGCGGTGTTAAATGTGCATACCGCAGCGCCTTACTTGCTAATAAACAAGTTACAGCAGCAGCTCACTAATGCCGAAGGTAGTGTCGTT
>NCJS01000226.1 GCA_002279005.1 Idiomarina sp. 34-48-12
AACCTTTTACAACTCGGTATTTTGTAATCTATTTCATCGTCGCTATTTCAATAACGCCTACATTTTCGTCGAAACCACGCTAAGCGACAGCATTCCGCTGGCGCTTGAAACTGAATTTCGCTCTTATTTTCCAGTGGTGCAGGGCATGCGCCGCACGTTAGCGCGTATTATGGGCGATATCGATTTTGGCGCCGAATACGATGATCTATCGGAAGATATTCGTTTATTGCGCAAGGCATTCCGCGAACAAACATCCGCAGGTCAACTCTCTACATATCAGCTGCGTATTGATGTTTTGAAAGAACCATTCTTTCGTAACAAAGCGGCGTATGTGGTGGGCCGCATAGTCAGTGCTGACCGTATTTTCCCATTCATTGTTCCGGTGCTTCGAAATAGCGCTGGGCGACTCTATTTAGATGCGCTGATTACCGATACCGACCAAATGGCGATTATTTTTGCCTTCGCTCGTTCGTACTTTATGGTGCATACCCGTGCGCCATCGGCGCTAGTGCGCTTTTTGAAAGGGCTGATGCCGAAGAAAACAATTGCGGAACTGTACTCAGCTATTGGCTTACATAAGCAAAGTAAAACCGAGTTCTATCGTGACTTTCTGCATCACCTAGCCGCCAGCGATGACCAGCTCGTGGCCGCAGCCGGTATTAAAGGCATGGTGATGACGGTATTCACCTTGCCGTCGTACCCCTATGTATTCAAAGTGATTAAAGATCAGTTTGGTGGCGGCAAGCAAATGAGTCGACAAACGGTTATTGACCGTTATCGCATGGTAAAACGCCATGACCGCGCCGGCCGTATGGCCGATACTTATGAGTTTGCCAACGTGGCTATTCCGCTTGATCGTATCTCGCCTGACTTGCTCGACGAACTCACCAGCACCGTGGCGGGTAGTTTAACCATCGAAGACGGACAGCTCGTGATTAGCCAGCTGTTTGTTGAGCGCCGCATGATGCCACTGAATATTTTCTTGGAATACGGTACCGACGCTGAAATAGACATGGTGATGAAAGATTACGGCCAAGCGATCAAAGATATGATGGCCGCGAATATTTTCCCAGGTGACATGCTGCTGAAAAACTTCGGCTTAACGCGCCATAAACGGGTGGTGTTTTATGACTATGATGAGGTTCAGTACCTCACCGAAATGAACTTCCGCAAGTTACCAAAGCCAGAAACGTATGAGCAGATGATTGCGCCTGAGCCGTGGTATACGGTGGCGCCCAATGATGTATTCCCCGAGCAACTCGCGACGTATGCCGTGCCGCAACCGAAGCTACGAGATATTTTACTGAAATACCATCCGGAACTGATTGATGCTGAGTTTTGGCGGCAACAGCAAGATAATCTAGCGCGTGGCGTGATTACGGATGTATTTCCGTACCCCAACGCCGTGCGCTTTATGCGTTGTGTGCGCACGACTTCGGGGTAAGACGTTATTGGTTATTGGTTATTCGTTAGTGGTTGAAGACCGTAAACAAGTGCTCATTTAGCCACATGTGGGCTAAGATGCTGACGATGTAACCAAGCGCAATCACTGGTGTCCATTTTAGGTGGCTAGCGAAGGTGTAATAGCCACGCGCTTGCCCCATGAGTGCAACACCTGC
>NCJS01000085.1 GCA_002279005.1 Idiomarina sp. 34-48-12
CTAAACTACCTGAGGCGGATGCTACAATTCGCGCTCAATTGACTCAGGAACTAGAGCACAAGGGCAGCGAAGCGCTGCATGCCGAGTTGCAACGCATTGATCCGTCAAGTGCACAGCGCATTCACCCAAACGATCCGCAACGCTTGTTGCGGGCATTAGAGGTGTATCGAATTAGTGGTAAGACAATCACTGAGCTCACCGCGGAACGGTATGGGGCATTACCATACCCAATTATTCAAATAGCGGTTGCGCCGAGTGATCGTGCGGTGTTGCATGAACGTATTGCGTTAAGATTTCGTCAAATGGTGGAACAAGGCTTCATTGATGAGGTCGAACATCTACGACAACGGTCGGATTTACATATTGATTTACCTTCGATACGTTGTGTTGGCTATCGCCAAGCGTGGCAGTATCTTGATGGTGAGTATGATTTCGAAGAGATGATTAACCGTGGCATATTTGCGACCCGCCAACTGGCAAAACGTCAGTTAACGTGGTTACGAAAATGGCCGGATGTGCATTGGTTGGAAACAGAATCCCCAACCTTGGTGCGACAGGCTCTAGCGATTTGTGCGAAACCGCCGAAGTTATTTACACAAAACAACCTTGAAAACTAAAACATTCACCTTATATTCAGTATAAGCTGACATAAAATAAACCAAGCTGTGAAATTGCGGGAATTCATCTATATTAGAAGTGACTGGCATAAGCGGGCGGTAAGATGTTGCTAGACACAAACAATAACAAAAAAGGAAATAAGAATATGGCTAAGGGGCAAACATTACAGGACCCGTTTTTGAATGCGTTGCGCCGTGAGCGCGTTCCGGTGTCAATTTACCTGGTTAATGGAATTAAACTGCAAGGCCAAATTGAATCATTTGACCAATTTGTCATTTTATTAAAGAACACCGTAAGCCAGATGGTTTATAAGCACGCAATCTCGACTGTTGTTCCGGCGCGTATTCCGCAGAACTACTTGCCAATTGGCGAGAACAGTGAAGAAGCAATTGATTAAAGTAACCAATAAGGAGCAGTGATAGCTTGTTTGATAGGTTTGAAAGTGGTGAGCGGGCTATCCTGGTCCACGTTGATTTCCCTGCCGAAATCGATCGTGAAGATCTCTCTGAACTTCAATTATTAGTTTCCTCAGCCGGTGTCGAAACACTCGGTGTGGTGACCGCCTCTCGGAGCACACCAAGCTCCAAGTATTTTGTGGGTTCTGGTAAAGCGGAAGAAATTGCCGATCAAGTTAAACTGCTTGATGCCAATATTGTGATATTTAATCACAGCTTGAGCCCTACCCAAGAACGTAACCTCGAAAAACTTTGTGAGTGCCGAGTACTTGACCGTACTGGGCTAATACTTGATATTTTCGCACAGCGAGCGCGAACTCATGAAGGTAAGCTGCAGGTGGAGTTGGCTCAGCTTCGCCACATATCCACACGGTTGGTTCGAGGTTGGACCCACTTAGAGCGTCAAAAAGGTGGTATCGGCTTGCGAGGTCCAGGCGAAACGCAGCTCGAAACCGACCGCCGTTTAATTCGTGGGCGTATCAAGAATATTCTAGGCCGGCTAGAGAAGGTTCAAAAACAGCGTGAACAAGGGCGGCGGGCCCGTCAGCGTGCCGAGATTCCAACCGTTTCGTTGGTTGGTTATACCAACGCAGGCAAATCAACGCTGTTTAATCGCATTACGGAATCACAAGTTTATGCGGCTGACCAATTGTTCGCGACACTTGACCCGACGCTACGGAAATTAGAGCTGCCCGATGTTGGCTCAATTATTTTGGCTGATACCGTAGGTTTCATTCGCCACTTGCCGCACGAACTCGTCGCAGCGTTTAAAGCGACCTTACAAGAAACCCAAGAAGCCGATTTACTGTTGCACGTGATTGATGTAGCCGACGAACGTCAGGCTGAAAATATGCAACAAGTGCAGGATGTTCTGCATGAAATTGGCGCCGATGAAATTCCTCAACTGCTCATTTGTAATAAGATCGATAAACTAGCTGACGGCACGGCACGTATAGATACCAACGATGAAGGTTTACCGATACGTGTGTGGTTGTCAGCACAAACCGGTGACGGAATTGATTTGTTACAAGAAGCCTTGGTGCAGCGGTTGCGTCCAAGCATGGTTGACGTATCCTTACGAATTCCGCCATCAATGGGCAAATTACGTGGTAAGCTGTATGCAATGAAGAGCGTTACCGGTGAAGAAGCTTGTGATGATGGGCAGCTGGCTCTGCACGTGCGGATGTCCGCGGTTGACTGGCAACGCTTGAGTAAACAAGTTGCCGAAGAGTATGGCGATAGCTTGCAAGGCTTTGTAGAATAGCTGCAACATATTTAACAAAACTTATTTATAAACTACCCAGAGTTGGAGTAATCAATGGCCTGGAATCAACCGGGAAACGGTAATAACAATGACCGTGATCCATGGAAAAACCAAGGCGGCCGCGATCAAGGTCCGCCTGATTTAGATGAAGCGATTCGTAACTTGCTTGGCAAGTTAGGTCTTGGTGGCAATAAAGGTAATGGCGGCGGCGCGAACAAAAGCGGCGGTGGTATTCCATCGCGCGGTATCGGCGTTATCGTCATTCTAGCTGTTGTCATTTGGTTCATTGCTGGTTTTTATACCGTCAAAGAAGCCGAACGAGGTGTCGTATTGCGTTTCGGACAATATCACAATTTAGTTGAGTCTGGCCTGCACTGGCGGCCATTCTTAGTCGATACCGTCGAAACCGTCGACGTGAGTAACGTGCAACAGTTTCAATCTGAAGGCTTCATGCTGACCCAAGATGAAAACGTTGTACACGTCGAGCTCGACGTTCAATATCGTATCGTCAATCCGCGCGACTATTTATTTGCGGTTGAAAATGCTGACCGTAGTTTGGCGCAAGCCACCGACAGCGCATTACGTTTTGTTGTGGGTCACACCACTATGGATGAAGTGCTGACCGTTGGTCGTGAGAGCGTTCGCCAAAACACCTTGGAATTGTTGGAGAACATTATTGCACCTTACCAATTGGGTATTCAGGTGGTTGATGTGAACTTACTTCCAGCGCGTCCACCAGAAGCCGTGAAAGACGCTTTCGATGATGCCATTGCGGCACAGGAAGATGAGCAACGTTTCATTCGTGAAGCGGAAGCTTATGCACGTCAAATTGAGCCACTTGCTCGTGGTCAGGTTCGCCGTATCTTGCAAGAAGCGCAAGCGTATCGTGAACAAACTGTTCTGAAGGCACAAGGTGAAGTAGCTCGATTCCAAGAGCTGTTGCCTCAATATAAAGCGGCGCCTGTAGTAACACGCGAGCGTTTGTATCTTGAAACACTTGAGAAAATTTACAGCAACACGGCCAAAGTGATGGTTGATGTTGAAGGCAGCAATAACATGATGTATTTGCCGCTTGATAAAATTCTTGAGAAGCAGCGAGCGACACAACAGCCCGCTCGTAACGACGCTCAGGGCACGAATTCAAGCCCAACGCATAGCTCAACTAATCCTGAGACGAGTAATACGTCGCGTTCAAATAACAGCGTTCGCACCAGTGACCGCTTCAACGATGGTCGGGGGTAAACGATGAAAAACTTTGTAGCTGTATTAGTTATCGTCGCTGTTGTACTCGGCTTCTCTTCAGTATTTGTCGTGAAGGAAGGCCAGCGCGCCATTGTTGTTCAGTTTGGTAAAGTATTACGTGACGCCGATACTGGCGAAGCAACCGTATATGCACCAGGCTTGCACTTCAAATTACCATTCATTGAAGACGTGAAGCGTCTTGATGCGCGCTTCAAAACGCTTGATGGTAATCCGGATCGCTTTGTGACCAGCGAGAAGAAAGACTTAATTGTTGATACCTATGTGAAATGGCGTATCTCTGATTTCGCAACGTACTACCTTTCAACTAATGGTGGTAATCAAGCACAAGCAGAAGCGCTCTTAACACGTCGTGTGAGCAGTGGTCTTCGTGCGGAGTTTGGTAGTCGCACGATTAAAGAAATCGTTTCTGGTGAGCGTGATAACCTCATGCGTGAGGCGCTCATCCGTGGTGCAGACAGCGCGCAAGAGCTAGGGATTGAAGTGATTGATGTTCGGGTTATGCAGATAAACTTGCCGACCGAAGTCAGTCAATCAATCTTCCAACGTATGCGTGCAGAGCGTCAAGCTGTTGCAATGGAGCACCGTTCAGAAGGTCGTGAGCAAGCTGAGTTTATTCGTGCTGATGTTGATGCACGGGTAACGGTTATGCTTGCTGATGCGGAACGTGAATCACGTCAGTTGCGTGGTCAGGGTGACGCTGAAGCTGCTGGTATTTATGCTAGTGCGTATAGCAAAGATCCAGAGTTCTTCTCGTTCATTCGTAGCCTTCAGGCTTATGAAAAGAGCTTTGAAGCTGGTAACGATGTGTTGGTTCTTGAGCCAGACAGCGACTTCTTCAAATATCTGAACAAAGCGACTGCGAATTAAAAGCAAAAGCGATATTAGCTATTTAAACGCAAGAGCGATATTAGATATTTGATATTAGGAACCCGCGGTTGTCCCGCGGGTTTTTTGTGTTTAATCTCAAACGAATAACGAATAACGAATAACGAATAACGGACAATCATTTATGTCGTATAAAAAACACTATAGTCGCTATCTAGCCGAACATCCGAACAGCTTACATTTTGCGCCGCACAGTCATCATTATTGGCCTGACGTGACACGCGATGCGCAATTGGCGTATTGGGACGACAGCGCACGCGGTGTCGATCATAAGTGGGGGACTATCTTTGGTGAACGCGTGCCAGCGGTGCAGAAGTACCTTGCGCAATTGTTGAACCATCCGTATCCAGAGCAGTTTGTATTTGCCAGCAATACGCATGAATTACTGTATCGAGTTATTTCGAGCTATGCGCCCGACAAACCGCTGAAGATTCTAAGCACCGATAGCGAGTTCCATAGTTTTTCACGGCAAATTCGACGCCTTCAGGAACGTCCACAAGTAGAGTTAGTTAGCATTGCAACGGAACCATTTGATACGTTCGAAGCCAGATGGCTTGCGGCTGTTCAGAATCAAGAATTTGATCTGATTTTTACCAGCCAAGTGTTCTACAACTCAGGTGTAGTTGCGCCGGACCTTAAAACTTGGATTGATGTCGTGCCGGCTCGTACGCAGATTATCATTGATGGCTATCACGGCTGCGGCGCAGTTCCGACTGACCTTTCAGAATTTGCTGACCGCGTATTTTATCTCGCGGGTGGCTATAAATATCTGCAAGCGGGTGAGGGCTGCTGTTTTATGGCGGTGCCGAAAGGATCCCAACTACGACCTGAATTCACCGGATGGTTCGCCGATTTCGAAAATCTTGCCAAGCCTCAACAAGCCCAGGTTGAGTATGCCGACGATGGTATGCGTTTTGCTGGCGCAACCATGGATTTCTCAGCGGTTTATCGCCTTGAGAGTGTCTTAGGATGGTGGTATCGCGATGGTCTTACTGTGACTGCCATACACGACTATGTGCAGCAGTTGCAGCACGCATTTTTAAGTATCTTAGATGAGGTGCAGCATCCGCACATTAATCGCAAAAATCTACTTGCGAATAATCTGAGTCACCATGGTCATTTTCTCACGTTCAAGCTTGTCGATGCGCAGACAGTTGAACAACTTGCTACACATCTCAGTGAACATGGTATTGAGACTGATTATCGGGCCGAACGTTTACGTTTTGGCTTTGCGATTTATCATGATGTCGGAGACTACCAGCAATTAAAAAATGCGTTGAGTCAGACCTGATCGGGCTACCGTCGCCCCTAAATACCTGTTAAAATCGCCGCCTGTTTTTTCAACAGTAACTGCTGGTAGCGAGATCATGGGTAAAAATGTAGTAATTCTAGGTACACAATGGGGTGACGAAGGTAAAGGCAAAATCGTTGATTTGCTTACCGATAAGGCGTCGCTAGTCGTTCGCTATCAAGGCGGACATAACGCTGGCCACACCCTGGTCATCGACGGTGAGAAAACCGTTTTACACTTGATCCCATCTGGTATCTTGCGGGCAAACGTAAAGTGTGTGATTGGTAACGGCGTGGTTCTGTCACCAGAAGCACTCATGACCGAAATCGCAATGCTTGAGCAACGCGGTGTGCCAGTGCGCGACCGCTTACTGATTAGTGAAGCTTGCCCACTGATTCTTCCTTACCACATTGCGTTAGACCAAGCGCGCGAAAAAGCACGCGGAAACAAAGCGATTGGCACCACCGGCCGCGGCATTGGCCCAGCCTATGAAGATAAAGTTGCTCGCCGTGGTTTGCGCGTTGGCGACTTGTTCAACTTCGCTCGCTTTGAAGAAAAACTTCGTGAAGTGGTTGAGTTCCATAACTTCACACTAGTGAACTACTACAAAGTTGAACCAGTGAACGTTGAAGACGTGCTGGCTTACTGCGAAGACGTGGCCAAGCAACTAAAACACATGGTGGCAGATATCCCTGCGCTATTAGATGAAGCTCGTAAAGCTGGCCAGCACATCATGTTTGAAGGTGCTCAAGGTACCTTGCTCGACATCGATCACGGTACTTACCCGTATGTTACCTCATCAAATACCACGGCTGGCGGTGTATCTACCGGCGCTGGTTTTGGTCCACGCTACATCGATTACGTATTAGGTATTGTGAAAGCTTACACTACACGTGTCGGTAGTGGTCCGTTCCCAACCGAACTTGAATGTGAAGTAGGGCAGCATTTGGGCGTCAAAGGCCATGAATTTGGTGCTACCACAGGTCGCAAACGTCGTACGGGTTGGTTTGACGCAGTCGCGGCGCGTCGTGCCGTACAAATCAACTCAGTGAGTGGCTTCTGCTTAACCAAGCTTGATGTGTTAGACGGCCTCGAAGAGCTAAAGATTTGTGTTGGCTACAAACTACCGAATGGCGAAGTGGTTGAATACCCGCCTATGGCTGCAGAAGACTATGAAACTGTTGAACCAGTATACGAGACGATGCCAGGTTGGGCTGACAGCACTGTGGGTATTACAGAGCACAAAGATTTACCGACCGCAGCGCTCGCTTATATTAAGCGAATTGAAGTTTTAACCGGCGTGCCGGTGGATATTATTTCAACAGGCCCAGACCGCGGTGAGACGATTATTTTGCGCCATCCGTTCGCAAATTAACCGATCGAACCAAGAAAGCTAAAAAAATTGGTATTTACTATTGCATCATCAAAATTGATACAAAAAAAATTGGTATTTACTATTGCATCATCAAAATTGATACAATAGAATGCGCTCCACCTAACCGGGGTGCCGGCATAGCTCAGTTGGTAGAGCAACTGACTTGTAATCAGTAGGTCCCGAGTTCGACTCTTGGTGCCGGCACCATTTTAAAATCTGGTTTTGGAGGGGTTCCCGAGCGGTCAAAGGGATCAGACTGTAAATCTGACGGCTCAGCCTTCGCAGGTTCGAATCCTGCCCCCTCCACCACTTTTTAGCATGGTCATGCGAATGCGGTGAGTCCAGAATGGTTTGAGGTGGCCCGATTCAAGGCATGCGGGTATCGTATAATGGCTATTACCTCAGCCTTCCAAGCTGATGATGTGGGTTCGATTCCCACTACCCGCTCCAAATAATCTGTATTGTGCTGATATAGCTCAGTTGGTAGAGCGCACCCTTGGTAAGGGTGAGGTCGGCGGTTCAAATCCGCCTATCAGCACCATGTATCAGGCCAAACTCTTCCCTTGTCTCGCTTATTTCGGCATAATCGCCGGCTAAAGATTTTCAATTGTTGGTGTTAAACCACCGTACGTTGTCCAAAAAGAGGCTGTCATGGCAAAAGAAAAATTTGAACGTTCCAAACCGCACGTTAACGTCGGTACTATCGGCCACGTTGACCACGGTAAAACTACTCTGACCGCTGCGATC
>NCJS01000227.1 GCA_002279005.1 Idiomarina sp. 34-48-12
TGATGCGTTAGCTGCTACAATCAATGCGCAGCGCACTGAAATGCGCATCAACCAACAATGGCATGAGCTGGGTGACTATTTAGCAACGCTTTCATGCAACGCTCAAAACGGTATCAATGTCGAAATTGACGACAATAACATCGTTGGTTTGCGCTTAAACGCACAAATTAATGGGCGAATTGATGCACCGCAAGTGAGCGTAAACGGCAGTATGAAACCAACGTTGCAAACGCCACAGCCAATCTCTGAGTTGCTCGTTTTCATCGGAAAACCGGACGCTCAAGGCCGATACAACTTCAAATGGTAAAAAGGAGTACTTATGGAACAAGTCATGACTTGGATTAGCGAAAACCAAGAGCTAATTCTCAGCTACACCGTCAAATTCATCGTCGCAATTATCATCTTAATTGTCGGTAAGATTGTGGCGAACTCAGTTGCCAAAATAATGGGCAAAGGCATGGAAAAGCGCGGCACCGATAAAGCCGTAATTAGCTTCCTTGGCGCCATTGTTCGTTCAGTCATTTTCATTGCCGCAGTGTTGATGGCATTGTCGCAAGTAGGCGTTGAAACCACCTCATTTATTGCCATTTTAGGTGCCGCCGGCTTGGCGATTGGCCTGTCACTGCAAGGCTCGCTGTCAAACATGGCATCGGGCGTGCTGATTATCTTGTTCCGTCCGTTCCGTGCCGGTGAGTACGTTGATGCGGGTGGCGTTTCGGGTACCGTTGAAGAAGTGAACATCTTCCAAACCATCCTGAAAACACCAGACAACAAAGTGGTATTCGTGCCAAACGCGCAGATTACCGGCTCACCAATTACGAACTACAATCGCGAGGATACGCGCCGCGTCGATCTGCTCATTGGCGTGTCATACGACGCCGACTTGCACAAAACCAAAGAAGTGCTTGAAAGTGTATTGAAAGCAGATGAACGCTTATTGAAAGATCCAGCTTGGAACATTCAAGTTCATGCGTTAAACAGCTCATCGGTCGATTTCATTGTTCGCCCGTGGGTTAAGAGTAATGATTACTGGAGTGTATATTGGGACTTGATGCGCGAAATTAAGCTCGCATTAGACAAAAACGATATCGGCATTCCATATCCACAAATGGATGTGCACCTGCACAAGTAAATTCTGAGCAAAAGAAGGGTGCAGTCCTTGGACTGCACCCCACCTGTTATCTATGCTTACGGAAGGAACCCAACAAAAGGAAGAGAGCAATGAAACCTTTCGTAACAAAAATGTCAGTTGCTGCGGTAGCAATCGCCGCATTAACAACCGCTGCGCAAGCGCAACAAACCCTGCAGCAACCGAGCTTCGACAAGCTTGGCGTCAGCTATATCAACTATGATCTTGACGGCGAGACCCTGAATGGCGCCGGCCTGCAGTTCAATCGCCACATCAACCAAGATTGGTTTCTTGACGTGAATTACATCTACGCAACCGATGACTATACCGTCAGCGGCGTGGACGTGGATGCGACCGCCAGCACCTTGTACGGTAACCTCGGCTTCAAGTTCTACCAAATGAACAACATGGTGGCTTACGCCAGCGGTGGTTTGGTGTACAGCGAAATTGACGTCGACAGCAGCG
>NCJS01000086.1 GCA_002279005.1 Idiomarina sp. 34-48-12
GAGATCCGCCGTTCTTTTAATGTTACGGCTAATCAGCGCAAGGTTTTCATCAAAAGAGGTCATGTAGCGCTGGAATTCTTGGCTGGTGAGCTTTTTTTCCGCGAACTTCTGTTTCAATAACAGTAAGTTATCTTGCAAAATGGAAGTGGATGTTACAGCTAGACCGACTGGGGTGTTTACCTCATGTGCAACGCCAGAAACCAATTTTGCCAAACTCTGCATCTTCTCTGCTTGCACTAGCTCATTCTGGTATTGATGCGCAGAAGCCAGCGCCTGTTGTAATTCCTGATTTGATTCAAACAGCATCTGCGTACGCTGCTTTACTTGCAGCTCAAGCTCAGCGTTAAGCTCACTGGCCTGACGCTCAGCTTGCTCTTGGCGTTTAATGTGCTGTTGTATACGACTTAACAACGAGTTAAACGCATTAGCAACGCGATCAAGCTCCTGCAGCTCAAATTCGTGTAAAGCGGTGTCGTACTGCTTTTCGCGCGCAATATCTTGAATACTTTCAACCATTTCATCGAGCGGTTGCGTGATGATGCGGCGTAGCCACAATGACATCAGCCAGCTTAGAATTAAGCTCGCTGTTGTGATGGCCGCACTAATGGCAAGCGAGAAAACTTGCGCTTGGTCATACGCCGCCCGCGACGTTCGAATATAAACATAACCTTGAAGCGAATCCTCAACCATCAATGGCTGCGCAGTTTCCACATAATTATCGGTGAAGCGCGCTTGGCTGAGCTCTTTGGCCCGTTCAAAACGAACCGGAATAGGGGCCTCTTGTTCAGCATAGTAACTTGCAAAGAAGCTAAGCGATTCACTGTTTGGATCATGTCGATAGAGGTGAATATGTTTAATGAGTGGCGACGATTTAAATGACTTTAACCAACGTTCAGCAGAATCTGCTTGGTTATAAACCATAAATGCATTTGCATTATCGGCTACAAAGGCGGCAACTTCATCGGTTTGTCGAAGAAGCCGTTGATGTGTGTCGAGAATAAAGTTAAAGCTAAGCACCACACACGCCAATGCAACCGAGATAGTCGTGATAAGAATGACTAGACTGGTTACGCTGCGTTTAATGGAGCTAACTTTAAAACTCATACAGTTGCACCTGGTTAACATTGTTTAGCGCGAGTTTTTTGCGCGTGATAAACAGCGAATTTATTGTCTTCAGCCACACGCTCACAGTGGCCAAAAGCTTGCTCAATCAATTCTGGCCAAGGCAGAAAACGATTCGCCACCAACCAAAGCTCACCTTGGGCGGTTAGGTGATGATAAACGCTGCGTAAAAACTGTTTACCAATTTCGTAATCAGTTGCTAACCCAGTATGAAAAGGCGGGTGGCTGACGACGTAATCGAATTGACCGAGAGCATCGGTTAAACCATCATGCGCAACACATACACCATTTAAGTGATTCAATGCGAGGGTTCGCTCGGTAGCCGCTAAAGCGAGTGCGCTTACGTCTAAATAAGTCACCTCAAGTGCTGGCGCCTGCCGGTTCAACCATGCACCTAACACCCCATGCCCACAAGCGAAGTCAAGTACTTTACCTCGCTGCCACGCTGGTAGATGTTTGAGTAACATTGCGCTACCTGCATCGATACCAGGAAACGAAAATACGCCTGGCAAACTGGCTAGTTTCAATGGTGTGGACTGACTCGGCTGGTCTAATTCAACATAGGCGAAATGGTCGTCAACCGAGAAATTTTGTCTGTGCTCATTAATACACGTGCGCAATAAAAGTGAGTGGTTACCAACTGCCATCTTTTGCGCAGGAGCCACAGTGCTAGGAAATTGCTTGTGAATACTCTTAATACCGCCGCGGTTATCGCCAACTAACCAAATGGTTGCGCCTTCGGGTAATACATGGCGAAGCGCTTCTAACACATATAACGTGAGCTGCTTTTCTTTCGGTAACCAGACCAGTGCCGCTTTAGCATGACCGGCTTGCGGTGCGCTTGCACCAAAATGGTGCAAAATATCCGGCGCTTGTCGCTGCCATTGTTTGGCGTAGCCAGCATGCCATTGCCAGCAACTGACCACCGGCAACAATTGCGCCAATTCTGCGTCAGGTGCATTCACGACCAACAGTGGCTCATCATCAAACCGTGATTGCTGGCGAAGTACCAGTTGTGAAGGAGGGCTCAAATGCTTCAATGTTTGCTTCTCTTGGTTACCTATCTGTTATTGTTATATCGGTTTTTGGTCATAAGCTTCCGCGAATACGTCAACATTTTCGCTGGCATGCTCAATTCGCTCACCATCAAACTGTGCCACATTAAATAAAGCTTCGCCTTCGTTGGCAACAGGAATATTACTGATACCTATGACAATACCATGATAAGGACTCTTAATCGCATGCAACTCGTCGCCATGAGGGTTCACGGTTTGTGCAATCACTTGGCCTTTGTTGATGGTCTGACCTAGCTCTACCTTTGGCACCACCAAGCCATCGTATTCATTTCGAATCCATGCACTGCGGTGCGCAACTACGGGCTTGACCTTCTTGCGGCTGCGTCGACCTTTGAGCATCTTCAAGCTCTTCATCACGTTCTGGACGCCAATGACGCCAGCCTTAATCGCCGCATAATCAAACCGTAAGGCTTCGCCTGCTTCATAAAGAATCAATGGAATACCGAGTTCTGACGCTAACGAGCGCAATGAACCGTCACGCTCTTTGCTATGCAAAATAACCGGTGTACCAAATGCCTCAGCCATTTTTAGGGCATCGGCGTTATCGGTATCGACGCGTATTTGTGGCAAGTTGCTGCGGTGAATCGCTCCGGTGTGCAAATCGATAATGTGCGTCGCATTTTGCACCAACGTCTCATTAAACAAGTGTGCAAGGCGACTACCTAAAGCACCGCGTTCAGACCCAGGAAAGCAACGATTCAAATCACGACGGTCAGGCAAATAGCGTGACTGCTGAATAAACCCGAACACATTCACCACCGGTACAATGATCACCGTACCCGCCAGTTGCAGCGGGTCAAGCTCACCCATCAAACGCCGACATACCTCAATACCATTGAGCTCATCACCGTGAATAGCCGCACACACTAACAACGTTGGCCCGGGTTTCACGCCATGAAACACCTCAGCATGCAAGTCCATCGGGGTATCGTTGTACAGCCGTGCTGCCGGTATTTTCACGCTGTGGCGCGAACCGGGCGCAATGCGCTGATTAGCTAACTGAAAAGATTTATGCTTCATAAAAACCTTAGTGCGATATTAGCTATTGGATATTAGATATTAGAAATGCAACGTCGATACTAGCTATTGGATATTAGATATCAGAACTGCAACTTCGATATTAGCTATTGGATATTAGATATCAAAACTGATGTAACGGGTATTTATTGTTTGTCTAATATCTAAGATCCAACAGCTAATATCGTTTTTGATTTACCTAATATCTAATATCCAACAGCTAATATCGTTTTTGACCTTAATTAGCCTTTGCCCTTGGTTCTGGTTTTGTTCGCCTTGGCATTTTTCTCAATGAAACTGATGATTTGATCAGCCACATCTTTGCCTGTGGCGCCTTCAATGCCTTCGAGACCTGGCGACGAGTTCACTTCCATGACCAGCGGGCCGTGGTTAGAACGAAGGATATCAACACCGGCGACATTTAAGCCCATGGTTTTGGCAGCTTTGACGGCGGTCGCGCGTTCTGCTGGCGTGAGCTTCACTAGGCTCGCAGAGCCACCGCGGTGTAGGTTGGAGCGGAATTCGCCTGGCTTGGCTTGGCGCTTCATGGCGGCAATGACTTTGTCGCCAATCACGAAACAGCGAATGTCGGCACCGCCAGCTTCTTTAATATACTCTTGCACCATGATGTGCGATTCAAGGCCCA
Source organism: Idiomarina sp. 34-48-12 (assembly GCA_002279005.1). Taxonomy (GTDB): domain Bacteria; phylum Pseudomonadota; class Gammaproteobacteria; order Enterobacterales; family Alteromonadaceae; genus Pseudidiomarina. The sequence goes on from NCJS01000086.1 coordinate 3,862, forward strand.
TGAACGCTTCGATAACGCTTTCTGCAGCTTGGCGTGTTTCAGCTAAAACCACACCGATACCTTGTGTGCCTTCAAGTAGCTTGATAACCAGCGGCGCACCGCCAACCATTTCAATCAAGTCAGGAATATCTTGTGGCTGACTGGCGAAACCAGTCGTTGGCAAACCGATGCCCTTGCGGCTAAGTAATTGCAGTGAACGCAACTTGTCGCGGCTACGGGAAATAGCGACCGACTCATTCAGTGGGTAGGTACCAATCATTTCAAATTGACGTAATACCGCGGTACCGAAGAAGGTAATCGAAGCGCCGATACGTGGAATAATGGCATCGTACTGCGGCAAGTCTTTGCCTTTCATGTGAATTGAGCTTTCGCGAGCGTTAATATTCATATAACAGCGCAGCGGATCGAGCACATCAACAATGTGACCTCGAGCTTCGCCGGCTTCAACTAAGCGGCGCGTTGAATAAAGACGCGGATTACGCGATAAAATGGCAATTCTCATGCGGTAGCTCCAGGCTGGCCGAGTAAATAAGATTTGTCAGGGTCGACAAGAAAATGTCCACGCATTGCTTGGCGGCCCAATAACATACGAAATTTCATGGTGTCGCGGTTTGTTAACGTCAACTCAATTGGTTGCGAGAACTCACCTAAATTCAATGTGGATAGAATAACATATCGCAGCTCAGTATGACCCCCAGAATCTGTCACTTCACGTTGATCATGTATTTTCGACTCGCAGACGAGCTCACGATCACTGTGCTGCTCTGGGTGCAACCAAATGCGCAACCAATTTTCACCATCTTGCTCAAACGGTTCGAGTTTGAACGCATGCAAACACGATGTACGTGCGCCGGTATCAACTTTCATTTTCAGGGCATCGATGCCGAGTTCAGGAAGTGAACCCCATTCGCGCCAACCAAGTGTTTGCATAAAAACTCCCTTCAAGATCAAAAGCGATATTAGCTATTGGATATTAGATATTAGGTAAATCAAAAACGATATTAGCTATTGGATATTAGATATTAGACAAACCATAAATACCCGATACATCAGCTCCAATATCCAATATCTAATAGCTAATATCGAACTTGCATTTCCAATATCCAATATCCAATATCTAATAGCTAATATCGAACTTGCACTTCTAATATCCAATATCCAATAGCTAATATCGAACTTGCACTTATATCGCTCTTGTGTTTTTTAACTGCTGTAGCCAGCTGATGAATTCTTCTGGGGCGCGATCAAGCGCCGCCGCCGGCACAAACAAATCATAACCCAATAACTCACGAAAGTGTTCACATCTTACAGCGAACATCGCTTGTACGCCGCGATACTCGGTTCCCGAGGCGCTTCGGTAACGATCAGGAACTTCGAAATATGGCGAATATTCGCGCAAATCTGGGCGTTCGTGGCGAAGTGCTGCTACTAGTAAGTGACGTTGCTCACTTAGTAAGTAGACTGCGAGGCGTGGCGTGATGTTTCTAAGAACGGGCTCAATATCGTGCAGACGAAAACCAATATACGGCATGGTTTCCAGTTCCAGCCCACGGTGCAGGCGAGGAATATCAAAGCGCAAAAGGTTAGCCCAATCAATGCACCAGGTACCACGGCTATGTATATAAGTGATTTCTTGCGGGGTGATGGTCATGCTGACCGGTGGTTCAAAGATTTTTGCGCTGCCCAGAAAAATAAGCGCGGCGCTGGCAATAAACAACAGACCATAAGCTGCGGGAATAATCGGTGTATCAGTTAGCAACAAAAACATGGTGACGGCAAATATTACCAAGCCGAGAGCGTTAAAACCAAAGCCATGCGCTCGTGTCAGCGGTTTAACATAAACAATCCGTTCTTCGGTGGCGGAGTCAGTCATACGCGGCGGCCGGATCGGGCAGACCAAATGTCTCGCGAATGATCTGACTGGTGAATTGGGTCTTCAGGTAAAAACCACGTGGCAGAGTTTGAATAATTTCGCCATTAGCACCAATTGCTTCGGTTAGCACACGGCTATTCGCGGCTTTGGGTCGTAATTGCAGCACTTCGCCTTGGTGAGCGGTAATCGATTCCACTTCGCCCAGCGCAATTTTATCCATATGCTCTTGCCAATCCGCACGCAATTGAGCTTCTTGATGAGCACTTGGTTGCCACAAAAACGCCGTACCAATGCAGCGCTCGGCTAGCGGCACTTCGCGGCGCCCGTCAATCGGTATCCACAGCACGCACTGAAGTTTATTGCGCACGTTGCTAGTTTCCCAAGTTAGCTGGTGTACATCCACCAGTGGTGTGGTGCAGACAAAGGTAGTTTCGAGTGGTTTACCATTGGCATCTAAAGGAATAGTTTTCAGTTCCACACCTAACTCGGGGAAGTCTTGTAATGCCTGAGAGCCGGCGCTTGCCCCTAAGGCACTCTCAAGTAACTGGCCAACCCAACCTTTGTTGCGGCGCAAATCGTTAGGTACGGTCATACCAACTTGAGCCGCCAGCTGAGCAAAGCTTAAGCCTGCCAGCGCGCTGGCTTTATCAAAGAGCTGTTTGAGTTGCACAATTACCTCGTCTAAACGGATTAATCCTTTCATTCATGACGCGATTATGGAAAAATCCAAGCCATATGTCGAATTTATGAGGGCGCTCGCGTGATAGACGCAGAAGGATTTCGCGCCAATGTGGGAATCATTATCTGCAACGAGCAGGGGCAAGTCTTTTGGGCGCGTCGATTCGGTCAACATAGCTGGCAATTTCCGCAAGGCGGAATTGATGATGGCGAAACGCCAGAGCAAGCTATGTACCGTGAACTCTGGGAAGAGGTTGGGCTAAAACCCGAACAAGTCGAAATTGTTTACACCAGTCGCAATTGGTTTCGTTACCAATTACCGAAGCGTTTGGTACGACGCGAACAACGACCAACCTGTATTGGTCAGAAGCAGAAATGGTTTTTGCTGCGGTTAAAATGTAATGAAAGCGATGTGAACGTTATGCAGTCGTCACATCCTGAGTTTGATGACTGGCGTTGGGTCAGTTACTGGTATCCTGTGCGACAAGTAGTGTCGTTCAAACGGGAAGTGTATCGACGGGTTCTGAAAGAGTTCTCGGCAGTCGTGATGAATGC
>NCJS01000228.1 GCA_002279005.1 Idiomarina sp. 34-48-12
TATATCAGACCCAAGCGAGCTGGGGGCGTTGCTAAACCTGCCTGAAAGCTGGATTGCGCAAAATCAAACGGCGCGTGAGTTATTTCCACTGCGCATTACGCGCTATTTTGCAGGCTTGATGAAATCTGGTGATATTCACGACCCACTGTTACTTCAAGTAATGCCCAATCAAGCTGAGTTCGTACAAAAAGAAGACTTTGTTACCGACCCGCTAGACGAACAGAACGGTGATTACGCTGGCATTTTACATAAATACAAATCGCGCGTACTTGTTATTTTGCGAGGCGGTTGTGCCATTAATTGTCGTTACTGCTTTCGGCGTCATTTCCCGTACCAAGACCACCATTTCGGTCGCACTCAGTTGCAACGATTGGTTGACCTCATTCAATCAGATGAAGCAATCAATGAAGTGATTTTGAGTGGTGGTGACCCACTGATGGCGAATGACCACCAGCTGTTTAAGGTGATCATGGCACTCGAAGAGTTGCCGCAACTAAAGCGGTTGCGCATTCATAGTCGCTTGCCGGTGGTGTTACCGTCGCGACTGAGGCAAAGCGATTACAGGAGAGTCGGCTACAGACAATTTTAGTCATTCATGCCAATCATCCGCATGAAATAACGAGCACATTAAAAGATGCATTAGAACGCTGGGCTCGCCAAGACATCACGCTATTGAATCAAAGCGTCTTGTTAGCTGGCGTTAACGATTCAACGGATACACTCGTGGAGTTAAGCGAAGCGCTTTTTGATGCGAAGGTTATTCCTTACTATTTGCATCAACTCGACAAGGTTGCTGGAGCGAGTCATTTCGCGGTGAGTGATGAGCGAGCTCGTGAACTTGAACAGCAGTTGCGAGCCCGTTTACCGGGTTTCCTGGTTCCTAAGTTAGTACGTGAAATTGCCGGCGAAGCGAGTAAAACGCCGCTCTAGTTATCGCCGGCACAAACTACTACTTATTTTTCAGCATCTGGAAACGTTTCACGAAACCAGTCTTGTAATAACTCTTTTTCGAAATAGAGGGCGTCGCGGCTAGAACCCATCACATTTCGAATGTTACGCGGTGGTGCGAGTGATTTTAACTCTACATGATCAGCTTCACTGATAACGCTACCTTGAGCGTCAGTATATTTATATGAAATAACTAGATGCGGATACGACACGTCGTCGAGAATGCGCTGAAATGCGCTACTAGTTGCCCCAAAGGTTGGCTCAACTCGTCCCGCAAGATCGACATCATTGAAGGTAACCTCGAGTTTATTTTGCTCGGGTAGCTTTTGTCCTAATGCCTCAACATACTCGGTAAAGTTCGCCTTGGTTCGCTCTTCAAATCGACTCTTTAACTCGTTCACTGCTTCAAAGTCAGTGAACGATTTTACTTCATCCCACTTCACCGAAACCTCAGCCGCATTCGCTGCGCCAGCAAACAATGTAGCAACAATTGCAAGATTCAATACGGACGTTTTCATTCTTACCTCCATCGCACACATGGATTCGTGTGCTTTAAATTCTGTGCTTACAACAGTATAGACGCTAGAACGTTAAGTTTCGTGACAGCCTGAAAACAAAAAAGGAAGCACCGAGGTGCTTCCTTTTCTATTTACTCAACGAGCAGGTCGGCTTACATCATGCCGCCCATTCCGCCCATGCCACCCATGTCTGGTGCAGCAGGCTCGTCTTTTGGTACTTCAGCAATCATCGCTTCGGTGGTGATCATCAACGCAGCAACCGATGAAGCGAATTGCAATGCTGAACGGGTTACTTTGGTTGGATCCAAAATACCCATTTCTAACATATCGCCATACACATCTTGGCCTGCGTTGTAACCGTAGTTACCTTCACCGTTCTTCACGTTGTTCGCAACCACTGATGCTTCTGCGCCAGCGTTGGTTGAGATTTGGCGAAGTGGTGCTTCCATTGCGCGTAATGCCAATTTGATACCAACGTTTTGGTCTTCGTTGTCGCCACGTAGGTCAGCAAGTTTGCTTGCCGCACG
>NCJS01000087.1 GCA_002279005.1 Idiomarina sp. 34-48-12
TAATGAATATTGGATATTTGCGTTTTATGGCTCTTGTAACACCAGATAGGATATCCAAGTTTACATGAAACAGACTATTTTTAACCGCAAATGGACTATCTGTTGGATGTGCAAAACTATCGCCGAAGCCATCTGTTAGTGTACTTAAACATTTATTGATCGATACCTCTATGACTGGCGATGCATTGTCTTGCCACTCATAGCGTCTAATATTCGGTCTGTAAATTAAATTGTCAGGTGCTATCGAAATATAAAGTTGGAAAGTGCGGGTCGCACTTGCCTCACTTATATCGAACCTTTCTATAAGATCGGCCCGAGAAACGACTCCATAGAATCTACCTATGAACTCGATATGAGCTAATAACTCTTTCTGATACCCGGAAAGCTCGCTAATCATAGCCACCTCAATCTAATTCTTCGATCAACACGATCAAAAAAGATCTGCAAAACAGATCAAAATGCTTGACGTACTCAAATTGATTAGTATTATCGTAGTTAAAGAAAAAAAGCCACCAAAAGGCAGCTTTTTCTCTGAAATTAGATGCGAATCTAGGATTCGGACCCAACTATAGTGTGGAAGCCATAGTTTGTCCGAATCCTAGTTGAGTGTCAAATGTTTTACATTTAACTATAGGAGTAGCAATTATGGCTACAAATCCCCCTGTTGGTGATAACCAACGTCGCGGCGCAGTGCGCCAACGCTCTCAGACTCAAACTACAAGTGGTCATTGGGTCAAGCGAGATGTAACTACAGGTCGCTTCATGGATGTGAAGTCTGACGGGTCTCCCTTCAAAGGTGTACGGAAGGAGAAGTGACATGTCAGCACGTTATGAAATATTCCAAGGTACTAACAATCAATACTACTTCCGACTTCGCGCGGCAAATAGTGAAATAATCTTGCAAAGTGAAGGCTACGTGACTCGCCAAGGTGCCGAAAATGGTGTCCAGTCAGTCCGAACCCACTCTCCTTACGATCGATTTTATTCACGGTTGCCTAGTAGTGATAATAAGTACTACTTCAATCTGAATGCCGCGAACAATCAAGTCATAGGTACAAGCCAGCGTTATACGACTAGTACAGCTCGAGAGGTCGGAATCGAGTCAGTAAAGCGTAATGGCCCAACCGCACCATTAGTCTAGTTTTGCCGAACCTAGTGGAGCCTCATCAAAGGCTCCACTAATCAAAACCTCCCAAGATACTACTCGCTCACGCAAAGCTTGAGCGCTAACTGCTTATTGTATGCAAGGCTAGACGTAATGACTGAATTAGTAATAGACAACTTCCCGAAAGACAACGAACTATGGACGGTTGCTGAGTTCGGCAAGATTAAATGGAATGAGGCTGTACCAGATGAGCCATTGATTCAAGTAATCCTAAATCATGGGTCAAATAAACGAGTTTCTACAACGCGCATTATTGCCAAAAGCTTAACGAGTTACGTGACTAAAGGTTCAGCTTGGTTAAATGGCGAAAAGGTTGGCGATATCTCCACCGCAGTTACAGCAACATTTTGGTTTGACTCACTACGAGAATTTCAGACTATTTCCGCTTGGGAAAGCCACGATACCAAAACTATCTGGGACGAGAACCTTGGGAGGCACCGAAATATTAGGCTTTACCATATACCACCCACTAAATATTCCATCCCAAAGGAAGCGCGAGATTGCCAATATCACGTTTACAAAGCCAACAATGGTGTCGAAGTTATAATTAGTTCCATTTGCTTATTTGACGGTTTATTTGGCTATAGCATGAAGGCCAAGCAGATTGTATTCAACAACACCGCTGACAACGCTATTAAGGCTATGGAGTTTACTGGTTTTAATATTGACGACTATGAGGAACCACCTCTTGAAAATGAGGAGGTCATCGGCCTTGCGAAAGATATGCGTGACAACGACCGCTTCTTTCTTTACCACCTGAAGAATAGTAATTATGCGCAACGAGCTGTAAACGGTATATCCGCACAACTAACTCGAAACCGAAATGCTGAGAGTTATATAACGGTTAACCCCTGGTTTACAGAGAATCATCATTGGAAGGTTAAAGGTGTCTGGCTCGAAAATGGCAAACGTTTCTTTGTGTTGCAGATACTTAATTTCGCTTACCCACCCAGTCCCGATTTCTTTATCATTCGTGAAAATCACAACATAATTGCCGAAAACGGCGAGCGGGAGCCAACCAAGCGCAACACCCGCACCAAAAACAGCAACACAAAGCCCAAAGCAGCTTCGGATAGAAAGCCATCTAGCGATGCCTTGCCGGAGGATATCCTAGTTACTGGTGATGCTGAAATATGGGTAAATTCAAAACACCGTAAAGCTATTCCAAAAGAAAACAAGACGAAAAGCCAAGCCATGGCGCCCAAAGAAAAACACCAAGAGCATGTATCAACAAGCCAAATGAACCAATCGAACTCAGATGTGGGGAAAGGCAACTTAACCCAGGAGTCACCAGAGGCAGATGAGCAACCGGACCAGCCAAAGGTTGTACCAAATGCCATAATGCTTATTTATAAGGCCTTGCTTGTCCTTCACCGTGATGGTGACATTGATGAAGTGGAATGCCTAGACTCAACTGGAGAATGGGTTGACGTAGGAAATTCTGGACTACCTTCGTTGTATAGCTTTCCAAAATCGACGACATGGGGCGAAAATAGAACAAAGCCGGCATTTCGACTTGGAGCGTCGAAGGTTTACCCCGCTCGCCGAGTTGGTGTGTTTCATGTTAGTGCGAAAAGCGAGGATTTTTACTTAATAGCGATTGAGCGAATTCGAAATGAAAGTTACCGAACGGGAGTGTACTCCGGTTTTTACGAGAGTGATTTTATGGTGGAAATTGATGGTATTCTGAAAGCACTGGAGAGCACCTCAGGGGTATGGATTAATATTAATTCGGAATATCAATCTGAATTCGTTCCTATCACTCATCGTGGAGATGAAAAAGGTATTGCAAAGCAAATTGAATCTCGCATTAGCGCAGTTGAAAAATAGCGCAGATACCAAACAGTAAATACGTACTATATGTTCATACAAAGAGGATGAAATAAAATGGTCGAGATAATCAAGCATTTTGGTGCTCTGGCAATCGTGTTCTTGCTCGTCATATTTGTATGTATTTTTATTCTGGCAGAACCAAGGTCAGAGATCTCCTTTTGGGGTATTAAATTTAAGAAACAATGGAGTCGGAAAATAAACTTCTACGGATTTCGCCCACTGCCTAAACAAATACCTGCAAACTGGGGAAAGGTATACCAAGTGTTTGTTAATTATGATTCGTCGCGTGTTTCAGAGTCAATAATCTATGAAGAACTGGGTGCTATACATGGTCTAACTGCTCTTGCAGCCAAGCAGATTTGCATAGAAATGAAAAAATATGGCTTACTTGAACGCGCGATGGGTAATTATATCCTCACTGAAAGAGGCTTAAAAAAACTAAATCAATCCGTTGCAGAATAGGAAGTAGCGGATGGTATCCAATAAGATCTGGAATCATTAGACACGCAAAATCCATCTGGTAGGATCTGAACACTGAAATTATGATCTTCTGCATATAAAGGGACAGAATGAAACACCTGCAAACATAGCTTAATGTATAGTTGAGTAACTTGGGGTGACGTGTTACCTCCTCGTAATTCCGCTACTAAAAAAGCTAAACGCTGTTCAATGTCAAAACTTGGGATATTGATTGAGGTACTGCACTTGAGTTTCAAGTAACTTATGAATGCACCTAACGAACACCGAATTCCTGGATATTTGATTACAAGTTCGTTGAGAGCTTTGTTTATATTTTGGAATCGGGCAAAGAACTCGAATAACCTCATTTCGGATGAAGACTCAAGCCGGATGGTTAACATTTTCGTTTTCCCGTTGCGGTACTCCTGTAACCGGCTGTCGAAATAAAGCTCAACGTGAACTCGAAACTCGTCTCCACAATTTTCGCGAATCGACATGAGATTATTGTTGATGGTCCTCAAATCCATAGCGTCCTTTAATGCACTAGCATCAAACTGAACACCAATTGACTCGAGATAGAGGCGCGGCTTTGAAGATTTTCGGAGAAAACCACCATCGATCGTCGCAAGATAGAATACGTTGCTTTGCCAGTTTGCCGGAGCATCCTGAATGGCATTAAAAAATTCAGCATAACGGTTTTGAGTTTGCGCTGATTTTTCGGGACCTACACTGCTCGTTAGCCAAGCGACAAAATCCCTAAAGAATTTCTCAGTTTCGGGAGCAGAAAAGCTCGCAGCGTTAACCTCCGTTCGCCTGTCATTTAGTCGGATGGCATAGCATCGATTGCAATAGCTCTTTTCTGCCCCTTTAATAGGCTCGTGACAACTTTTGCAGTAATAAGTTATACCATTAGCGCACCGATAACATAGCGACACTCCTGACGCTGTTTCGTATAACACGCCTCGTATGCCGCAACTTGGGCACTTGGAATGTAATTTGGTGCGGCAGGTATCGCATATTGGCTTGTCTATGCCGAATTTCTTACCAAGCGAAACTGTTGTTATGCGTCCGCATAAAGAGCACTTCCCATCCGGACGAAAAGCGTTTGCGCAGGAGTTGCAGAGTATTCCGGTTTCGAGACATTTCCCGATGGGACGACCAACACGGCCGCAGCGAGAACAAGGTGTGACTTTACTGTAGCAGCGATAACACAGTGGACGTTTTTCCGCACGATGGATGCGTTTAATTTGATGACACGCTGAGCATTCACGCTTAATAAAAAAATACCAATAGCATGCACCGCAGAATCGCTTTCCACGGTATCTTCGCGGGAAATGGTCAGAATACTGTTGGCACTGGCCACATTGTTTGTGCTCTGCCATTAGGATAGCCCATGCTTCTTCAAAAGCGCTTGCCACCGCTTCTGCACTAGACGTTTAGGTGTAGGTTTTGGAATCGCTTGCTTGATGTGCCGAGGTGCGCTTCTTTGCGTTGGGTTGTCGATTGGGAAGTAAGACGCAAGCACAGTCGGTAAGTTCGGTACCATATTTCGCACAAGTCCAATAGATAGCCCAGAGTTTAATAAAATGAATGCTAGCCCTTTAGGCTGTATGTTCATTAAAGGCGCTGCAGCTGTGAGTAGCATGCGGCGATCGTCACTATTGAGCCAATCAAATGAAATACCCGAGAATTCATCAACGCAAGCCTTAGCTGCGCTTTTCGTTACGTTCATAAGGAATGGGTCAACAATCTTGTCTTGGAGCTTAGGAAGTCGTCTCACGAGTGCCGTGACAAAGGCCAGCAACTCAAACCTATCGGATATCGCCAAATGCATATCGTCAATGAGGTGTTCCGTCAGGCTAAGTGCCTCTCTGTTTGCTTTAACCGGTGTTACATCTGTAATGTTCCATCGACAGTGAGCACAAGAGCTCAGCTTGCCGCGATTAATCTTGTGGATTTCAATGGACTCACCGCAATGCGGGCAGCAATCGAGCAAGTTCACGTTGTGCTTTGTACAAACTGTTATGAATGATAGGCGCCATTGAAGACGTAAATACGGCTTTGGATCTTCGTGTAAACATAGTGGACAAAACTGTGTCGACCGGTTGGTGTTTTTATTTCGGGTGCTGCGCTGTATAACCCATTTCCAGGCTGTGGCGGTATTTAGTTCAATCTTTCCAGTGATACGTTGAATAACAGGGCGCAGCGTAAGGTTTTGTAATTCTTTCGGTGAAAGAGTAGATACAAGGCTTAGTGAGGCAAGTTGTGATTTACTGAGCTCTCGGTCAATATCGCGTGTCCACGCTCGCCAGCCTGGCCAAATGTAGTTGGCAATACTTGAGGGAGTCGAGTGGTTAGCCAAGCTTGCTCGCACAAGCCAGGAGGATAAACTTTCGTTCTCTAGTGGTTTAATTCGAGCGGGCCATGGACCTCTTACAGCTGAATTTCCCGCGGCCCTTCCGTTGGTGTATACCACGAGAAAGACTCCACGATTGATAAATCAATTTGCTCGACTCCATTAGTTATAGCTTCTATTGCACAAATTTGTAGTAATCCGTGAATATTTCCTAGATTTCCTTTTGATATTTCTAAGATCCTGGAGCCAATTTCGCGACCAGTTAGGTTCGAAGGCTTACGGAGAGGCAACATCACTTCAAAGGTCTTTAGCAGCGATAGTAGGTCTTTACCTTTTACCCAAAGCGGAAGTCGAACTACCGAAAAGCGACTTTGATACTGTGCATCTTCGCGAATTATCGTCGCCGCGGTTGATATGCCGCTCGCAAGGATCGGAATGCGTAACTTGTTCGACAGCCGCTTGATTTCAGCTAGTATTTCCGATCTAGCTGCAGCGGTACCATGATTGAGGGTATGAAACTCATCAATGATGAGCATCTTGGTCTTACTCGATAGCAAATGGTCGATTGCTAACTTTCGTAAGTTAACTTTTGACTCAGTTGGCTTAACCGGTGCCCAGAATTCTTGAAGTATCGTGAAATATAAATCTCGAGCATTAGGGCCGGATAATTCTATGGATACAATGGGCTTAATGAGTAATTCGGATTCTTCGCATGTGTAACTTTGGCCATGAAGTTGAACAAATCGCTCAATCATCGATGTTTTGCCGTTATTGGAATCACCAATGAATAATACTGATGGCATGCGAGCCTGTTTGGGGTGATTCAAAAAATCTGTGAAGATACTCAGAATGCGGTCAGCAACCGGGTAATTGAGCCATCGCTTTTGTTTGATAAAAGCAATTCGCTTCTCATCTGATTGAGCGGCCACTTCACGAAACTGTGGGGCTAAATGTTTGAACTCGTCCATAAGGGCTACTCTATATCAAAAATGACTGCATCATCTTCATCGCCCCAGTCGTCTATGCCTGAAGGTTTCGATGCAGATGTTGATGCTGATTTTGGTTTGTCTTCTTTCACTTTTTCAAAATGTGAAGCCGGACTCACTTTACTCTTGTGATTTTTCTTCTTCTGGGCTTTACGGCGAGCATCTTT
>NCJS01000017.1 GCA_002279005.1 Idiomarina sp. 34-48-12
GCGGCACAAACCGGGTGTCATCGGATGCAATTTGAGAATAATCGCGTGGTTGTTGATTTATGGTTTGGCGATATTCACGAACAACTACCAGATTGGCTACCGAACGCTGAGAACGCGATCGATGCTTGGTTTCTCGACGGTTTTGCGCCAGATAAAAACCCTCAAATGTGGCAAACCAATGTTTACCACGCGATGGCACGCAGTTGCCGAAACTTGGGCACATTTGCCACGTTTACGGCCGCTGGAGCCGTTCGCCGAGGCTTACAAGATGCCGGCTTTGAGGTCTCGAAGGCGAAAGGCTTTGGTCGTAAACGTGAAATGCTTCGCGGCACGATTCAGAAAGACGTCAACATTGCATCACGAACGAACGAAACGGTCACAGTTATCGGTGGTGGCATTGCCGCCGCTTGTCTTGCTTGGTCGTTGACGCAACGGGGTCTCCTTGTTCAACTCCTTACCAGCGGCATTGCCGACGGCGCATCTGGCAACGCACAAGGGGCAGTGTACCCGTTACTGCACGCAGAGCTCAGTCCTCTCAGCCAATTTTATGTGAGCGCGTTTGATCATGCGCGGCAGTTTTACCAAAGCAACTGCCCGAATTTATGGCATGCCACAGGGGTCATTCAGCTTGCCTTTAATGCCATTCGTGAGCAGCGCCAGCAAAAAATCGCCGAAAGTGGGTGTTATGCAGCCGAGTTGGTCAGGTCATTAACGGCCGCAGAAACACAACATATGTGGGCGCAACTCCCTGCACTTCCCGCTCTATTTTATCCAAGTTCAGGCTGGGTACCGCCACAAAGCTTAGTGGAGCAGATTCTGGACAGCTGCGGTGAGCGTCTTTCTATTGTTGACGTACCACCGATTCATAGGCTTAAACAAACTTCGAATAGCACATGGCAGATAGAAACCTCTGAAGGTGTGTGTTTTGAAGCCAGTACGTTGATTGTTGCTGCCGGCGCCAACACCGCAAAGCTGCTCGAACAATGGCGAATAGAAACACAGAACGTCCGCGGTCAGGTGACGCAAGTGGCTGCAAATGATGTTAGTGCAACGTGTCCCATGGTGGTTTGTTACAAAGGCTATTTCACGCCAGCAGTAAACAATAACGGCAAACTAACCCATTGTGTCGGTGCTACCTACAACCGTGAATTTAACCAAGCGAGTTATCAAGACATTGAGGCTGCCGACACCGAAGAAAACCTGCTGACGCTGCAAGACAACCTAGCGCAAGATTGGACGTATCAGCTTAGCGCAGTCAGCAATCGCGCGTCTCTACGAAATACGACACGCGACCATTTACCGGCATGCGGTTGGTTAACAGACAATTTAGGGGTATTGAGTGGGCTTGGTTCGCGCGGCTTTACCAGTGCCCCGCTATGCGCTGAATTATTAGTTAGCCAGTGGCTTGGCGAACCCCAACCACTGGCTGAGGCGTTAGTTAAGCGACTTGCGCCGCAACGGCTTCAAGCCGATTCAGCATAGCTTGTATATGGGCCATATCAGCTGGCGCTAATTCGTGCTTTGCTTGCTCCACCGAGGCATGCACACTCGGTAACACAGCCTCTGTACTGGCGTGGTCATTGAGCTCGAGCTGAGCAACGACTAAGTCAAAATGACCGCGCAAATAACCGCTCGCAAATAGCTCATCATCCGAGCCCGTCGCGACGACCTCATCAAATACTTGCTCAAGTGATTGGACGTAGTCGTTAAATGCTGCCGATGCCATAAAATATCCTCTGTTGCACTAGATTGGCTCAATGATTTCGATGCGCAAGCATACCATAAAGGCGCTAATTTCTGATACACTACGCACCTCTTTTATTCCTCGAACTCATCAATGATTAGGCGACAAGACATGGCTTTACGCATTGGTTTATTTTACGGCTCAACCACGTGTTTTACTGAAATTGCAGCGGAGAAAATTCAAGCTCAGTTTACGCCAGGTGAGGTCGAGTTATTCAATATTAAAGATGTTCCGCTTAGTGATTCGGAACAATTTGATGTCATTATTTTTGGTCTTTCAACCTGGGATTTCGGTGAAATTCAGGAGGACTGGGAAAGCCATTGGAGTGATATTGCTGGGTTGCAGCTCAACGGTAAAGTTGTTGCGTTATTCGGCATGGGTGATCAAGTCGGTTATACCGATTGGTTTCAAGATGCGCTTGGTATGTTGCATGATGAGTTAGCAGCTAACCCAGGCACACAAGGCTGCATTCGCATCGGTTTCTGGCCAAATCAAGGGTATGATTTTGCTGCTTCAAAGGCATTAACTGCTGACGGTGAGTTTTTTGTAGGTCTCGCGCTCGACGAAGATAGTCAATATGAATACAGCGAAGAGCGCATCCAACAATGGTGTGCACAGCTTAAAGAAGAGCTTGCCAGCGTTTAATTTCTGCCGCTTTCTTTGCGTCGTCAAAGCGGGTTGCGGCTGAATGTCCCCACACTGGGCCAGGCCACGCAGGGTCTTGCGGATGTCGCAGCACCAAATGCACGTGCAACTGGCTCACCACGTTACCGAGCGCACCCACATTCAACTTTTGTCCAGTGCCAAACTCTTTTAATAGCAACGAAACTTGCTGTACCTCCACCGCCAATTGCTGCTGTTGCGGCGCTGATAAATCGGTAAATTCGACGCTGTCTTGTACCCGTGGTATCAGCATCAGCCAATCGTAACGCTGATCATCAAAGCGTCGAACATCACACAAAGGCCAGCTCGCTATCAAGAAACTATCAGCATCCAGGCGCGAATCTAACGTGAATTTGTCACCGTCAACCGCGTTCACTGCATTCGCTACGTTACTTTGCACAGCGAGTTTGTTATAACGGTTTTTTGAGGTTGTTTTTTGCATCCAATAATCCATAAGTCAGTTATTAAAACGGTGAGCCAAAATCATGCTACGCATTGTTTTATTTACGTTTTTATTTATATCCGCAACTTTCTCAACAGCGACATTTGCGGAATCAAACTCGAAACCAACACCTTCGGCAGTGACTCAGTTTACCGCTGAGATGCGTGCACATGAAGGCTTTTTCACCTTTTATCACGATCAGCAGCACGGCAAAATTTACTTGCTGGTACCCCAACAAGATCAGCAATTCATTTTTCAAACAAGCTTACCTTGGGGGCTTGGTTCAAACGATATCGGTTTAGATCGCGGCCAACTTGGCGCAACCCGACTCGCTAGCTTCTATATTGAAGGTGACAAAGTGTTGTTACTGCAACACAACACGCAGTTCCGCGCAAATAGCGACAATCAAGCTGAGCGTCAAAGTATCAACGAAGCGTTTGCTGATTCTGTCATTGCTGGCTTCAGCGTGGTCGCGCAAGATGCCAATCATGTGTTAATTGATTACACACCATTTTTACTGAGCGATACCCATGGCGTTGTGAAGCGGTTGCGAGATACCAAGCAAGGTAGCTATAAACTCAGCTCCGATAAGTCGGTAATTTATCCAGCACGGAGCAAATCGTTTGCCGACAACACCGAGCTTGAAGCAAAAATCACGTTTAGTGGCGAAGGTACGGGACAATACGTGCGCAGCGTTGCCGCCGACTCTGACCATGTCACCATGCATTTACATCATTCATTTATTCGCTTACCAGACGCTCAATACCAACCGCGCAAATTTCATCCGCAAAGTGGCTATTGGTCTGAAGCGCATCAAGATTATGCCGCGCCGTTAGGGTCACCAACCACGGTTCAATACATTCCGCGACATCGTGTCAGTAAAGACGAGCCCATTATTTATTATCTCGATCCAGGTGTTCCTGAACCGGTTCGCAGTGCTCTACTCGAAGGTGGACGTTGGTGGGCTGAAGCATTTGCTGCCATCGACTTACCGAACGGCTTCCAAGTACGTGAATTACCCGCCGATGCCGACCCCATGGACGTTCGTTATAACGTGATTCAATGGGTACATCGTGCAACGCGTGGTTGGTCATATGGCTCATCCATTATTGACCCACGCACTGGAGAGATTATTAAGGGTCATGTCACCCTAGGCTCACTGCGTGTTCGTCAAGATATGCTCATTGCGCAAGGGCTGTTGGCGCCTTTTACTGCGAATAACACCGAGCAACAAGAACAAATCAAACAAAAAATTGAGGCGATGGCTTTAGCGCGAATCCGCCAATTATCAGCCCATGAAATTGGGCATACGCTCGGTATCGCCCACAACTTTGCGGCGAGTGCTAACGATCGCGCCTCGGTGATGGATTATCCGCATCCGCTCATTAGTATTGATACGAAAACCGGTGGTTTAACCCTAGCTGATGCATACACCGAAGGCGTCGGGGTATGGGATATGCAAGTGATAGCATATGGTTACGGTAAAGCCGACCCAGCCACTGTTTTGGAGCAAAACCGTCGTCTCGGTTTAGGTTTCATTTCTGACCGTGACGCTCGTGCAGTTGGTGGCGCCCATCCCGATGCGCATTTATGGGATAACGGCAGCGACGCGGTGACGGAGCTCGAGCGCGTGCTGGCTGTGCGCGAAACGGCACTGAAACAGTTTGGTTTAGGAAACCTTGCTGATGGACGCCCACTCAGTGAGTTGCAGAATCTGCTCGTACCAATGTATCTGTTACATCGCTACCAGGCCGAAGCCGCCGTGAAGATGGTTGCAGGGTTGCACTATGATTACGCGGTAAAAGGCGAAGGTGACATTGATATTCGCCCGGTAAACGCGTCGCAACAGTTGCGCGCAATGCAGGTATTAAGCAAAACGCTAAGTGCTAAAACGCTAGCACTGCCAGACCATATCATTGCTTTATTAGCGCCAGCTTCGTATGGCGAAGGTTATGATCGTGAACGTTTTAATGGCTTAACCGGTCTTGTTGCAGATCCGGACACTATGGCTGCAAGCTCAGCGCGATTCGTGTTAAACCTGATGCTGAATTCGCAGCGCCTTGAACGACTGCAGCAACAGCACAGTCGTGACAACGCCATTCCGGATATCGCTAAGTTTCTCAAGCATATTGCTGAAGCGGCTATCGCACCGGCCTACGATGTCGACGCATCAACGCTCGAGCAACGGTTAGCTTACGAGGTTCTTGACACGGTGGTATCCGTATACAGCGACAATAAAGTCAGTGCTGCCGTCAAAGCACCGCTCTTTCGCTTTTTGCGGAGCCAACTTGAACGTTGGCAGCAGGCTCCGAGTTCCGCCCACCGAGATTATGCTATATATGCATTAGAGCAATGGTTTGCAGGTAAACCATGGCCACTTAAGTCAGCACCTGAATTACCACCTGGCTCGCCAATTTAATACCGGATAAATGAGCAAAAAAAACGCCAGCATGATGCTGGCGTTTTTCATGAACGAATAGTTATGTCGCTTAGAACGAGTAACCAACATTCAAGAACAACTGGCGACCCAGTTGATCGTACTGCGAGTACAACATGGCGTTACCAACGGTGTAAGCAGCTGACGGGCTACCCATCGGTGGCTTCTTATCAAACACGTTCGTCATACCTAAAGTCACGTCAACATTGTTGTCGAAACTCTTGTTAACTGACGCGGTGTGATAAACCGTGGTCGGTGCTTCAGCAATGAAGGTTACCGGTGTGCCACGATAAGTTGTCTCATTGCCGCTAGCGAAACGATCGTAATCGTTCACTTTACCAACGTAACGAGCAGCCCAAGTGTATGACCAGCTATCACGCTCAAGTGATACGGTTAATGAACCTGAGTGGCGTGGATTACCTAAACGACCTACGTATTGAATTGGCGCACTGTCTTCAAATTGACGATAAGCACGTTCAATTTGAATGGTGTGGTCAAGACGTACACGCAAGAAGCCAACGTCAGTTTCATCTTGATAGCTCACAACCGTATCAACACCGCGAACTTTCTGGCTCGCAACGTTCACGTAACCGCCAAACACTTCGTCGATACCCCAGTTGCCTGATTCAGAACCATCGTTACGCGTAAAACGATCACAGAACGGTTCGTTCTCGAAGTTTTCAGAGGTGTAACACAGGTTCAAAATCTGAACGCCTGACAAATCGTCAACTTGGTTATCGATTTGAACGCTGTAGTAGTCAACCGAGGTTGCCCACACACCTTCAGGGCTCGTCCAAACGAAGCCAACGCCTTCAGATACTGACGTTTCCGCGCGCAAGGTACCAGCGCCACCACCGGTATACGCGGTGCCTGAGCCGAAATCTTGTGCGTAGTCACCCGGAATACCATCTGCCTGACAGTTTGCTAGTACAGTTGGGTTAATGGTGCCGTCTTGTTCACGTTGCGCCCAGTTCCAGCATGGATCGCTACGCTGATCAAAGAATGCTGATTGGTCACCAAGGTACAATTCAAACAAGGCTGGTGAGCGGAATGACGTACCGCGCGACGCACGTACACGGAAGCTATCCGTGATAGCCCAGTTTACGCCTAATTTGAAGGTTGTATCGTTACCGTAGGTGTTCACGTCCGTCCAGCGAGCAGAACCCGTCATATCCAAGCTATAAACGCCTGGTAAATCACGAAGTAGTGGCACTTGAACCTCACCGTAAGCCGCTACCGTGGTTTGACGACCAGCAGTGATACCAGCGCTGCTCATACCCCATGAGTTTTTCGCTAAAGTAGCTTCTCCTGGCGTATCAACGATTTCGTCAGTTTGGTAAGCCATACCAACGGCTGTTGCAACTGTACCTGCAGGCAAGTCGAACAAGTCACCGGTAATATAAGCATCGACCGTGTCTTGCTTATAGATTGTTTTACCGTGGTCGACGCCGAACAAGAAATCACGCGTACCTTGATCGAAGTTACCGCGTAAATATTCCGGATCGAAGAAGTCGATTGCATAGCACTCACGTTGTGAAATTGGCGACAATTCACCTTCACAAGCATCACCCCAAATAGCGTTTGCAGCCATTTCTAACGCATCTTGATAGATGATTTTAGTGGCATAAGTACCGCTGCTTAAGCTGCGCTGCCAAGAGACATCCCAGTTCCAAAAGCCAATTGAACCTTCAAGACCCATGACACCACGCGTGTAATCAATCGTTGTAGTGCTACCTGAATGGTCCGTTACCGCAGTTGGGTCAAGTGCAACATAACCATCCCAACCTTCAACTAAACCGAACCAAGCAGGAATGAACGGTTCCCAGAATTGGCGATAGCTGTTGATTTGAGTTTCACGACGGCTGTACAAGAGTTCTGAGTAAAAACGAACTGTATCAGACAGGTCATAATCGGCTTGGCCATACAGCGACCATGCTTCCGTACGCGGAATCATGCTTTCTAAGTCTTGGAATGGGTGATCAGCGTCTGACCAGCCATCGCTTACTTTGTCGTAACCAACTGGGAACCAGCCTTCAGGAACAGCGATGTCGCCTGGATTCTGTGGATCGTACGTTGGTAAACCAGCTTCAGTTTTTGAACCATCGTAATCGTAGTTTTGAATCAGCGAGATATAGTCTTCTGCGCCGTAATCCCACATCCACATGCCGTATGGCAAATCGTTACAGTGGTAATCACCTGTACGCGGATCAATTGGGTCAGCACGCTCACCAGTCTCTTGATCGAAATACATGCGCTGACCACAAGCAAAGTGATCACGATCGCCACGCGCTAGCTCTTCCTGTACGCGGTAATCAGCAACCAAACGTACAGAACCTTTGCTGTATGCACGACCAATCGTACCGTTCAAACGGTAGTTTTCACCGCCTGACTCCATTGGTTGATTCACGCTCACGTTAAACGATGAGTCATCACCCTTTTTGGTGATAATGTTAATCACACCAGCAACGGCATCAGAACCGTACAAAGATGATGCGCCATCTTTTAGAATTTCAACACGTTCAACCGCAGAAATTGGAATTGAGTTCATATCAAATGCGGCAACCTGGCCACGGGTACCTGCAGGCCCTGCACGGCGACCGTTAAGCAATACCAGGGTGCGGTTGGCACCAAGGCCACGCATTGAAATAGATTCGTTACCAGCACCACCTTCAGTCACGCTGCCTACCGACATCGCTGAAGTTAACTGGTTTGAGCCAGATGCAACTGTTGACGTACGCAACAATTCACCCAACGTGCCTAACCCTTGCTCGACTGCAATTTCTGTTGAAATCACTTCAAGTGGCGAGTCATTATCTAAGCCATCAGAACGAATACGCGAACCAACAACGGTAATGCGCTCAGCGCGCTCTTCCGTTTCGACATTTTCTTCCGCATCAGTCACGTCTTGTGCCATGGCGCCAGCTGAAAGCAGCGTTGAGGCAGCGCCAAAAACTAGCGCAAGACGTACCGATTTGGCGATACGACTATTTTTCATCATCTCTCCAGATAAAAATCTTAGTTATTTTTGTTGTCAGAGCTTCAATGCTCTCACCAAGTCTTCTGCTCTTTCGAGCAAAAGGCGGAGCAAACTACCAAGACGACGGAAAAGAACAACGAAAATTAGTTGTTTTGCGGGATATATCCGATAAAAAAAAGGCGCCGCTCAAAAAAGCGGCGCCTCTGCTTACTTTATAATCACAACCTGATTAATCAAGCTGCGAGAAGAAACTCTCTGGTAACCAGCGCGGGCGCTCAACTTGGTTCGCAATTTCTTGACCAATCGCAAAGTTGATATTGGTAAAGGTTACGCCGGCTTCATAGTTGATCGGCAAATCAGGCTGATCACTTGGACGGTGATAATGTTCAGCAAAGAATTTGCCCCATACCTCGCCACCGTCTTCACCTTCCGTTTTTGAGGTGAAACCAGTCATTAAAAATACCGCTGGCACGCCTTTTTTCACGAACGGATAATGATCTGAACGGGTGAAAATCGCTTGCTCAGGCATTGGGTCTTCACTTAACTCAATACCAAATTGACCAGCAGCGCGCGCCACTGAACCACCCAAGGTTGAGTGAGTTGAGCCAAAAGCGATGATATCAGCAAAGTCATAAAGCAATACTGGCATATCGAGATTCACGTTCGCCACAATCTGGCTCAATGGCACAGTCGGATGGTGCGCAAAGTAATCAGCACCAAGCAAACCACGTTCTTCAGCGGTGACAGATAAAAACATGATTGAGCGTTTCGGCTGCTTTCCGCTCTCTTTGAACATACGAGCCGTTTCAAGCATCACGGATACGCCTGAAGCATTATCCATCGCGCCATTATTGATATGGTCGTCTTGGCTCAAATCTTTCGTCATGCCAATGTGATCCGAGTGCGCGGTATAAAGCACATACTCATTCTTAAGCTTGTCGTCGCTACCTGGCAGTACAGCGGCAACGTTCGGGCTACTGATTTCTTCGTGGCGCGAAGCACGTTGTAAGCGAGCGCTCACCCCTAAATCAAATCCTTTTGGTGACTCACCCGCTTCAAGCTGCGCAAAAATTTCTTCAAGCTTTACTGGCGCGTTCACAAATAGCTTTTCAGCGGCTTCATGCTGCACATACGCTGATGCCGCGATATTTTTGAATGCCACATTTGGTTCACCGTTCGGATGCAACCAACGAACGCTTGGCGCACGCTGATACATAATACTCACTTCAAACGGACGCACTTTTTCGCGCGCTGGCGTATGTAAGTTGATAATACCAACTGCACCGCGCTCCGCTGCAAACTTTGTTTTGCTGCTATTTAAATGAGCGCCTTCTTCGCTTGGAAGCTCTTCCGGACGACCACTCACCATCACGACAATCTTGCCTTCAACATCAAGACCTTCATAGTCATTGATGCCAAATGCTTCTGAAACTAAGCCGTAACCAACAAAAACCAACGGCGCTTCAACGTCGTCTTGTTCACTATAGGCACTTGGCCCAGTGATAAACTCTTTTGGGTAATCAAGACTAATTTCGTCTTCACCCGTGTTCAATGTGAATGACGCACTGTTTTCCTCAAGGAAACTACGACGAAATTTAATGCGTTGAAAGTAGGTTCCGTCATCACCAGCAGGCTCTAAACCTAAGCTTTTAAACTCAGCAGCAATATACTTCGCCGCAATTTCATGGCCACGGCTACCCGTGTCACGACCTTCAAGATCGTCACTCGCCAAAAATTCAAGATGTGCTTGTAATGCTACTGCATCGGCACTAACCGCTTCATTCGATTGAGATTCATCGGCACAAGCCGAGAGGCTCAGCGCTACCGCGATAGCACCGATATATGAAAAAAATCGCATAGTTAACGTCCAATTATTGTCATTATTAAAAGGTCTCCGACAGTGTAACCAACCTCTGCATCGCATACTAGCGCTTGCGACAACATAAAACATGATATATTGTTATAGTATAACATTACACATTTACAGATAGTTCGGAGATTCCAACCCATGGTATCGCAGTTTCGTAAAAGCCCATTGGCATTATTCGTAACAAGTTTTGTCAGCTTAACCAGCAGCGCCTCAGCTTTGGCGCAACAAGCAGAGCAAGAAGCTCACGAACACGAAGATACAGAAGTGATTGTTGTGACGGCTAGCCCATTGAATAGAACGGCTCTTGAGTCAGCACAGCCTATTTCTGTCATGGCTGGCGATGAACTACGTGAACAACATGCACACACCCTTGGCGAAACGTTGGCGCAAGAGCCGGGCGTTAATGCCACGCATTTCGCCGGCGTGGCTAGTAGCCCAATTATTCGTGGTTTAGATGGCCCGCGTGTAAAAATTACCCAGAACGGTCTTGATAGTGGTGATGTCTCTCGAGGTTCACCAGATCACGCAGTGACGACGGAAACTTCCGTTGCCCAACAAATCGAGATTTTCCGCGGTCCTGCAACCCTACTTTACGGTTCGGGCGCTATCGGTGGCGTAGTAAATGTTGTTGATAACCGTATCGCTCAAGAGTTAACTGGCGGTACAAACGGTTTCTACGGAACCAAGTTTGACAGCGCCAGTCATTTGCGTGAAGGCACCGTCGGTTTTACGGCTGACCATAAAAACACAGTATGGCACTTTGATGCGTTTAAACGTCGTAGCGATGATTACCAAGTACCTGAGTTCACCAACGATGAAGGTGAAACCACCGATGAAATTGAGAACAGCTTTATTGATGCTCAGGGCGCAAATCTTGGCGTCAGTTATATCTTTGATAACGGTTATTTGGGGGCGTCTTACGGACGTTTAGAGCAACAATACGGCATTCCTGGTCATGGCCATGGTGAAGAGGAACATGGCGAAGAAGAACACCAAGAACCAGCTGGCGCTGAAGAACACACCGAAATTGGTCCATTCGCCGATATGTGGCAAAACCGCATTCAAGTGCATGGGGGTTGGTTGACTCCGGTCACCAATATTGAACGTGTTGAACTACGTTATGGTTTCACCGATTACCAACACCAAGAAATTGAAGACGGTGCTCCGAGCACCACCTTTACTAACAATCTGCATGAGTTACGTTTAACGGCAAATCATGAAGCGTTGTACGGTTGGGAAGGCGCTTTTGGTTACCATTACTTTGATCAAGCTCAAGAAGCCTTCGGTGAAGAAGCTTATACACCTAACTCAACGACCCAGAAGCATGGTCTGTTTTGGTTGCTCGAACGTGACTTCGATGCACTTAATTGGCAAGTTGGCGCGCGAGTGGAAGACGTCGATGTGAATGACTATTCGTTCACACCAGTGTCTGCATCAGTCGGTTTCACCTATCCGTTAGTATCTGGCATGCAGCTTTCGACAAACTTAAGTCATGCGCAACGTGCGCCTTCTGCGAATGAGTTACTCTCAAATGGCGCTCATTTAGCAACACAAACCTATGAAATCGGTTTGGCTTATAACATTCATGAAGAAGCCGAACACGCTTATCATATTGAACCTGCTGACGTCGCACCTGAAGTCGAGGTATCGAATAACATCGATGTCGGCTTACATCTTGACTACAGCCGTTTCCATATGGACTGGAATGTCTTTTATAATCGCGTTAATGATTTTGTTTATGGCGCATTCACAGGCATTAATAGCGTTGATATTGAAGCCGAAGGCGAACATAACGACGGTGACGTTCACGACCATGACGAAGGTCTGCCGGTGATAAGTTATGTCCAACGTAACGTTGATTTGTATGGTTATGAACTAAGTACACGTTACGAATTCAACGAACAATGGCAATTGCACGGTTTCAGTGACTATGTTCGAGCAAAAGTACGCGATGGTGGTGAAAATTTACCGCGCATTCCATCGCAACGTATTGGGGCAGAATTACGTTACGCTGCTGACCGTTGGGAAACCAAACTTGGCTATACTTGGTACAACAAGCAAACCTATATCGCCCCATTAGAGGAAAAAACAGATAGCTTTGGCATACTTAATGCCCAGTTAAATTGGTTTCCACAAGCTTTTGCCGAGCAAAACATCAGCCTTTATTTAAAGGCAGAAAATTTGACGGATGAACTCGGATACGTCCACTCATCTTTCTTGAAAGAAGACGCTCCTATGCGTGGTCGCAACTTTAGTATTGGGTTACGTGGCGAATTCTAGCGCACTCATTGTACGCTTTATCGCACTGTGACAAGTATTGCGCCTAGCTTTGATAAACTAGTATTGTTTATTCAAATATCAGGGTTAGGTCGCAATGCGTTGTACTCGTGTACTGCAAGCTATTATTATCTTTATTGGTTTTCTAAGTGTCTCTTTGTTGGCGTCACCGTTACCGCAAAATGCCATTCAACAAGTTGAGCCGCTTTCCATTAAGCGTATTTTTTCTGCTCCAAATTTGACCACGCAGGCACCACAACAAATTAAGTTCGCTCCTTCTGGACAACAGATTAGCTATTTAGCGGGTTCAACGGCTCAGCCTAATGTGCAGGATTTATGGCTGTACAATGTCCGCGAAAACAAACATAAGGTGATTGTCAAAGCTGCTGATTTAGTTGACACAAACCAACGCCTATCTGCAGAAGAAAAAGCGCGGCGCGAACGCTTACGGATTAGCTCAAGCGGTATTGTCGATTACCAATGGTCACCAACTGGTGATGCGCTATTATTTCCGGTCAACGGTGAGCTTTATCTAGTCGATATGGCAACCAACAAAGTAACTCAGTTAACGAATGACGAGATCTTCGCGACTGATGCTCGCTTCTCCCCTGAAGGCAATTTCATTAGCTACGTTCACGATTACAACCTGCACATCATTAATCGTGAGTCAGGGGTAACCTACCAGCTGACTAACCGCCAATCGGATACCGAACAATTCGCTACCGCAGAATTTGTTGCGCAAGAAGAAATGAAACGCATGACAGGCTATTGGTGGAGCCCGAACGAACAGCACATTGCACTGACTCGCGTTGATCTTTCGCCGGTAGACATTCAGCAACGGATTGATGTTTACGCTGAACGTACCGAACTGGTTGAACAACGCTACCCTGCTGCTGGCACAAATAATGTCTCACTTGATCTTGGTCTGCTGAGCGTCAGTGAAGCAATACAGTCAACCGCAGACGAATCGTTACCAACCAAACCAGTAACGATTCGGTGGTTAAACCTTGCTAAGCAACATAATGAACAGGGCTATTTGGCGCGTGTAAATTGGCTTCCGAATAGTCTTAGTTTTAGTTATCAATGGCAAAATCGAAGCCAAAATAAACTCTCGCTAATGATGTATTCGCTAGCTGAAAAATCGTCCAAGCCAATTCTAGAAGAAACCAGTGCCACTTGGATTAACTTAAACGATGACCTCTATTTTTTAAGTGATAGCCGTTATTTCATTTGGGCCTCTGAACGCAGTGGCTTTAAACATTTATATTTGTATCGCACCGACGGTAGCCTCATTCGACAACTGACTAGCGGCGATTGGATGGTAGATAACCTCAGTCATGTGGATGAAATTACCGGTGTTGTTTATTTTACCGGTCGTAAAGAGACCCCGTTAGAGCGTCATTTGTATCGCGCTAACTTAAATAACAGCTCGCCAGGACAACCAAGCCAGTTGAGCAGCCGCGCCGGCATGCATGATGTGGTGTTTGCCGCAGATGGACGTAGCTATATTGATTATTTTTCAAGCAGCCGCCAACCACCACAGGTCAGTCTGCACGGGCCAACCGGTGAACGGATTACCTGGCTCCATGAAAACCGCCTTGACCAAGAGCATCCGCTCAGCCCATATCTCGCAACGTGGAGCTATCCAGATTTCGGTTACTTAGAAGCCGCCGATGGCCAGCGTTTGTATTATCAAATTAATAAGCCAGCTCAGATAGCGGATAATCAAAATCATCCAGCTATCGTTATGGTTTACGGCGGCCCACGCGCGCAACGAGTGACGAATAGTTGGGGCGATTACTTCACGCAGTATCTTGTTCAGCAAGGCTATGTGGTGTTTAAACTGGATAATCGTGGCAGTGGTAATCGCGGCCGTCAGTTTGAAAGCGGCATTTATCGTCAGTTGAGTGAACTTGAGGTAGCCGATCAAAAGGTTGGCGCGCAATGGCTCGCTAAACAGCCTTATGTGAATGGGAATCGTATTGGTGTATTTGGGCATAGCTACGGTGGTTATATGGCGTTGCATCTGATTATGCGAGCACCAGAGCTATTCTCTGCAGCAGTTGCCGGCGCCCCAGTTACCGACTGGGCACTCTACGATACCCATTACACTGAACGTTATATGGGAACGCCACAAGATAACCCTGAAGGTTATCAACAAGCCAATGTCTTGAGCTATGCAGATAACCTGAAGAAACCGTTGATGATTTATCACGGTATGGCTGATGACAACGTCTTATTTACCCATACGGCAATGCTTGCGCATCGATTGCAGCAATCGATGATTCCATTTGAAATGATGGCTTACCCTGGTAAAGCACACGGAATTCGTGGGCGCGAGGCAAGTATTCACCGTTATCAACTCATCACTGACTTTTTTAATCGACACTTACGATAAGTTTCGTGAATACGTTATACTAAGCGCATCTGAACCCACAAGGAGTGAACACTGATGCGCTTTTTATCTCGTCGCCTCGTCATGCCGAACGATCTTAACTTTGCCGGCTCTTTATTTGGTGGCCGTATTCTTGAATGGATTGATGAAGAAGCCTATATCTTCGCTGCCTGCCAACTCGATGCGAAAAGCTTGGTTACCAAGCATATCGGCGCCATTGCATTTGAAACTTCTGCCTATCAAGGTGACGTCGTTGAATTTGGTCTCGGTGTTAAAAAAGTAGGTAACACATCGGTGACGCTGACTTGTGTCGTTCGCAACAAGCAAACCAAGCAAAATATTTGTGTAGCCGATGACATTGTCTTCGTTCATATTGATCCAGAAACCCGCACGCCGCAGCCGCACGGCAAGACCAAAGCGGAGCTGGATGCACTGCCAATCGAAACACCAGCTTAAGTTTGTCACAAGCATAAAAAAAGCCGCATAAAGCGGCTTTTTTATTGATTCAAAATACTTCGTTATTTGTACAACGTACGAATCCAACGTTCTTCAGTGATGAAGCTCCAAGCCCAATCGGCCCACTGCTCACTTAAACCTTTTGCTACCGCTTCATCTTCAGTCATGCCCTGCTCTTTCATGGTCATGACTTCTTCACGGGTTGCTTCAATCATGTGCACCAAACGTAACCAATCGCTACGTTTTGACAAACCACCGTGACCCGGAATAATTTGTGTCTCGCCATCAATATCAGCAATCACCGCGCGAACATTGTCGATGAAACCTTGTACGTTACCACCCGCATTCAAATCAATGAACGGGAAGCGATCCACAAAGAATAAGTCACCGGCGTGAATGACATTACTGCTAGGGAACCACACCACCACGTCACCATCGGTGTGACCATGTGGGTAATGCTTCAAACGCACGGCAGTTGAACCCGTTTTCACTTCAAGCGATTTATCAAAGGTGATGGTCGGAAGACCTTCACGCTCAAATTTCTCATTCGCTGCCAACCGAGTTTTCACATTTTCATGTGCCACTACTTTCACGCCTTGCTTCGCGAACGCAGCGTTACCATCAGTGTGGTCACCATGAAAGTGGGTGTTCACTAAGGTGCGAATTGGTTGCTCAGAAATCGCCGCAATAGCCGCCGTAATTTTATCGGCTAACCCTTTGTACTGCGCATCAATCATGACAACACCATCATCGCCTACGTAGACGCCAATGTTGCCACCCATGCCGGTTAGCATGTAAACCCGTTCACTCAGCTGTGTGGCTTTAATTTCCACGTCGTCCATAGTTGATTGTGCTTGAGCGGTTGTCGCAGCAAACAACATAACCGCACTTAATACGCCAAGTTTCAAACCACGCATTGAGAATCTCCTATTAATAAGATGCCTGCGTTATTGATGTAAGTAACATCCAGCAAAACAAGTGACCGGGGTCGCCGTTGGTTTACCATGCTGCCAATCACCGCCTTCCACACCGCTACCGGCAATGTCCACGTGCACATAAGGCAACGGTTGTTGGCTATCGGTACCATGCTTGTCCAACCCTGAGGCAATTGCTAAAAATGCCATCGGGAATTGATGCCCGCGCTTGGTTGTTGCTGAAGGTCCGTTATTACTCGATAAGGTATCATCTGCTTTGGTTCGCGGACGCACAAAATCGTAGTCTTCTCGTCGTGACCATGAAATTTCTGTCGGGTCGCCATACACTTCACCAGCTTCCCACAGTTTATCTGTCACCTCATTTACGCGCGCAGGGCCATTCGGGATCAATGCTGTGTACGGACCTTTCGCTAACGCAGCATGTCCAGTTAATGTCGCGACACTGAATAGTTGTGGACGCGGATAGTCTGCCGCTTCTTCACGAAGATGCGATAACAAATCAGCCAATACGAGGCGACCTTCTGCATCGGTGTTGCCAATGCGCACTCGCACCCCGCTGTGTGCCGTAATGATCTCATCCGCTACAAATGCGTCAGCCCCAATACTATTGCGCACAACACCGAGTTCAGCCACAACGTTTAACGTTTCTGGACGCATTTCGGCGACAGTTTTAATAAAACCAGCAACACCCGCTGCACCGCCTTTATCGCGACTCATACCAGCCATGTGGCCACCGGTTTTCACATCGGCACCACCGGTATCATAGACAATCCCTTTACCTGCGAACATGAGCGTTTGCTCCGCCGCTGGTGCTTTATATTCTAAACGCACAACACATGGTTGATGACGCGTAACACCTAAAGATGCTCGCGCCACTGCCATTAGCAGCGGGTATTCGTGCTGAAGTTGCTGCACGTCGTCAATAACGGTGACACGCACCGGAGAATGGGCAAATGCCTGCTGACAATATTCAGCAAAACGCGGCGGTGCCATCCGCTCAGGTTCGGTGCCCGCCAAATCACGCGCTACTCGCTTACCGGCTTCAACAGCTTGCAACCAAGTTTCATCCAGTGCGCCCACAATACCAACGCTTATGACGGTCTCTAGTACTTCTTCACCATGATGCTCACGCGCTTCTAATGGCTCATACAGCGCCTGACATAAGCCCCAATAGGCAACCGCTTCGGCTTGACCATAGCGAGCTTCGCTCGGCACGCCGAATACAATCATTAATGGCTTGGTTACACCCGCTTGTTGCGCAATACGCGCAGCAGCACCAGCCGCATCACTCATATTTCGGACATCATCATAATCACGCGTTAATGGCCCAGTTGGTGCCAGAATCAAACGCCCACCGGCGACATCCGCAGGAACCAATAATGGCTGCTTACCAACGCGCGCATCAAATTGTTGCGCCTGTGAAACGTAATCACTGAAGTCATCAGGGATGGTCTCAGCGAAATCACCTATTAAAATAACTGCGTCAAAGTCGCCGCCCGCTGTGGCAGCATAGTTATCAAATACATTAACCGTTGGGAATGCCATAAAAACCTCTCGTTAAAATCAAGTTCGATATTAGCAATTGGATATTAGATATTAGCTCTGTGTTTTCAGGCTTGGTTTTATTCGCCTTTCGCTAATATCTAACGGCTAATATCTAATATCTCGCAGCGAAGCTGCGTCCTAAAGGCGGCGCCACTTGGTGCCGGTTGGACTGTCTTCTAATTCAATATTCATTGCCTTCAGCGCATCACGCGCCGCGTCAGCACGCGCCCAATCTTTGGCTGCTCGTGCATCATTTCGCTCAGCAATTAAGGCTTCAATTTTGGCAACATCATCATTGTCGCCATCACCTTGTAAAAATGCTTCTGGTTGCTGTTCAAGTAACCCTAACAGATGCCCAAACTCTCGCAACTGTGCCGCGTATGCCCCTGCTTTTGGCGCATCACTTTGAACGGTACGGTTTACTTCGCGCGCTAGTTCGAACAATACTGACAGCGCCTCTGGCACGTTAAAATCGTCATCCATTGCGGCGTTGAAACGCTCGATTTGAGACGCGGTTAACGCTGGGTCGACACGCCCCTCTGGCGCATCGCGCAGCGCAGTGTATAAACGCTCCAACCCAGAGCGAGCTTGGTCAAGGTTATCTTTAGAATAGTTCAACTGTGAGCGATAGTGGCTCGAAATCAAAAAGTATCGAACCGTTTCGGCATCATATTGCGCCAGCACATCACGAATGGTGAAGAAGTTTCCTAATGATTTCGACATCTTCACTTCATCAACCTGCACCATACCGCTGTGCATCCAGTAGTTCACATAGTCGCTATGATTGGCGCAGCAGCTTTGCGCTACTTCGTTCTCATGGTGCGGGAAAATCAAATCAGAACCGCCACCATGAATATCGAAATTTTCACCGAGGTGACGTTTATTCATTGCTGAACACTCAATATGCCACCCAGGGCGGCCGTCGCCCCATGGCGATGGCCAACTTGGTTCACCGGCTTTTGCTTGTTTCCACAATACAAAATCGAGTGGGTCTTGTTTATTTTCCGCGACATCGACGCGAGCGCCTGCTTGCAGTTGCTCTAGGTTCTGCCGGCTGAGTTTGCCATAACCAGTGAAGGTGCTGACGTCAAATAACACATCGCCGTCTGCGGCGGCATAAGCATTGCCATTGGCAATGAGCGTTTCAATCATGGCGATAATGTCGCCCATATGACCCGTAACCGTTGGTTCAACATCAGGACGAACTAAATTCAATGCGTCAAAGTCGTCATGCATCGCGCGCGTGTAGCGCTCAGTAACAGCATCGATGGCTTCGTTATTTTCCGCCGCGCGACGAATAATTTTGTCATCCACATCGGTAATATTACGAACATATTTAACTTGATAGCCGCGTGAGCGCAGATACCGCACCACAACATCAAATGCGACATAGGTACGTGCATGACCAATGTGACAGTAATCGTAAATAGTTACCCCGCACACATATAGCTTTACTTCACCTGGCGTAATTGGCTTAAACTCTTCTTTTTGGCGGGTTAACGTATTAAAAACTTTCAACATGCACGGTTGCTCCTGTCTCACTGCATGACAACACTATTCAAAATAGACTGACATAATAACGCAAGGTGCGCCATGGTCACAAACAATGCTAAACTACAGCTCCAATTAAATCTGTAATTTACGTTTTTAAAATACATCAATGACGTTACTAAAAATGGAGCACCCTCAATGCAGGTAACCCTACACACCAATCATGGCGATATCACCTTAAAGTTATTCGCCGAACAAGCACCAAAAACTGTGGAAAACTTCCTGACTTATGTACGTGAAGGTTTTTATGAGAATACGTTGTTCCACCGTGTCATTCGTGGCTTTATGATTCAAGGTGGTGGTTTCAACCTAGAGATGGTGCAAAAACCAACGCATGCGCCGGTTGAGAACGAAGCGAATAACGGCGTGAAAAACACCCGTGGCACCATTGCCATGGCGCGCACACAAGATCCACATTCAGCAACCGCGCAATTCTTCATTAACGTTGCTGACAACGAGTTCCTCAACTTCAAAAATGAAAGCATGGGTGGCTGGGGCTATTGTGTCTTTGGTGAAGTGGTTGAAGGTATGGACGTTGTTACGGCGATTGAAGCAGTTCGTACTAGCCATGCAGGTTTCCACCAAGATGTTCCGGTTGATGACGTGGTTATTAAGAGCGCCACAATCAGCGAGTAATCTATGACAACCTGGTTCATCTCTGATTTGCATTTAAGCCCTGCTCGACCGGACATTACCGGCCTGTTCCAGCGTTTTTTGCAAGAACAAGCAGTTCATGCTGACGCCCTTTATATTCTTGGCGATTTATTTGATGCATGGATTGGCGATGATGATACCAGTGACTTTGTTGCCGCAGTGCAGGCTGCGCTGCGGCAATTAACCGATAGTGGCACGCCGGTTTACTTTATAGCCGGTAATCGCGATTTCTTGATCGGTCAGCGATTTGCGCAAATTACCGGTATCACCTTGCTCGACGAACCTAGTATCGTCGATCTATATGGCGTTCCAACACTTATTCTGCACGGCGATACCCTCTGCACAGATGACGTTAGTTACCAACGTTTTCGTAAAGTGATTCGCAACCGTTGGGTGCAGAAGCTATTGCTTGCTTTGCCGCTACGCTTACGCATGCGTATCGCCAACAAGTTACGCGCTTCCAGCAAAACACAGCAACCCTTGTCAGAGCAACAACTGAAGATTATGGATGCCAATGAGCATGCGGTTCGTGAGCAGTTTATTGAACACGACGTACAGCGCATGATACATGGCCATACGCATCGCCCCGCAATTCATCAACACCGATTACCGAACGGTGAAATAGCTGAGCGCATCGTGCTTGGCGACTGGTATACGCAGGGTAGCTTCCTGAAAGTGACCGCAACCGAACATGAGCTGATTGTCAGCCCATTGGCAACGGATAACTAGACATTACTGCAAGCTAACGGCTCACAGGACCGCTGTGAAACCGAAACTCTGTATCTGGTGATTGAATCAGTTGCGCTTCAACCTCACCGAAAAACTTCACACGTTCGTCAATGGCGTGCCCAGCGAGTTGTTCGGCTAACTCGAGATAATCTTGAAAATGACGGGCTTCAGAGCGCAGTAAACTCACGTAAAATTTCGATAGTTTAGGATCAACATGCGGCGCTAAGGCTGCAAAACGCTCGCACGAGCGCGCTTCGATGTAGGCGCCACATATCAATTTATCGATTAAGGTTGCCGGCTCATGCGTACGCACATGCCGCAACATACCTCGGGCATAGCGACTCGAACTTATGTTGTCATAGGCAATACCGAGCTCATCCATAATCTCCAGCACTTGATAGAAATGATGAAGCTCTTCTTTTATCAGCAATACCATTTTATCGATAAGCTCTTGGCTATAGGGTGCTTCTCGTTTCGGCAACATCGCTTTCGTAAGACGTTCATGGTCAGCGAGTTCGCGCCAATCGCCTTGCATCCGATAGGTAAAGTCTTCATAGGGCTTTAACCACGCGAGCAGCGCATCACCACTAGCGGCGTCTACAGCATAGCGACGAATGAGTAGCATCGCCGACTGTGCGGCTTTCAACTCGCACACTAAATGATCAATAAGCAAAGCGGGCAGGTTTTCTGCTTTGCGTGCGGCTTCAATCCATGCACTAGGCGTGTCACAATGAAGAAACTGGCGAATGGGCTGTAGCAACGACTCCACAATAAGCTCTCTTTAAACTCTCTTTATAAATAGCTGGTTAATTTTTAATCACACAAATTAAATATGGTTATTTGCATCAAAATGGCTTGACTCTGTTGAAAATCCGACCAATATTGAATGCAAGGCGCGCAAAAAAGCGTCAACAATAATAATAACTGTAACTACAGACAACAACAGAAGTTGAGGTATGTCATGATTTTGAATCACATTTGGGGCCTTTACGCTCATCCAGTTGATGAATGGAAATCGATTGATCAACGTCACGAAAGCATGAGCTTTGCACTAAGTCACATATTAATTGTTGCGTTGTTACCATGCGCAGCGGCGTACTATGCATCCGCACATATCGGTTGGAGCATTG
>NCJS01000088.1 GCA_002279005.1 Idiomarina sp. 34-48-12
TCTTCCCAAAAGTACGCAACCGGATACTCCTGCGTTCCGTCAGGTTTAATCTCTCCCGGAGGATTTCCGGCATGAATCGCGCCGTCTTCGTCTTTGCGGCCTTTGTTAAACGGCAAGAAGAAGGTGTTTTCACCTTCTAGCTTAGTTGCCATCATGATTTCGGAGTCGGACATTGCAAAATGCACGACAGCGCCCCGTTTAAAGGTTAGTAGTGGTTCTTTGCGCTTAGTTTTTGGGTCGAATGGCAAGCGGTCATTTCGATACTGATCCATAGCAGCTTCGGCAGATTGAGTAAAATCGGTTTTAAGTTCTACCGTGGCCACAGGAAGGCCATTGATGAACATCACCAAATCAATCGCAAACTCACGAGCAGGGTGATACTTCAACTCAGGCACTACACGCAGTATATTGGCCTTGTAGCGGTTGGTCACGGCTTCGTTACGCTTGTCTTCAGGC
Source organism: Idiomarina sp. 34-48-12 (assembly GCA_002279005.1). Lineage (GTDB taxonomy): Bacteria > Pseudomonadota > Gammaproteobacteria > Enterobacterales > Alteromonadaceae > Pseudidiomarina. Next base: position 457 of record NCJS01000088.1, read on the forward strand.
GCGGTCTCGGTCATTTCAATCAGACCGCAGCCTGCAATAGAGAAGCCCTGACGTAATACATGCATGGTTCCATGCTGCTCAAGTGCCTTGCCTAGGCGCTCAATAAGAACAGATAGCGTTCTTGCTCCATTCAGGCGCTCAAGTTTGTCCCATTTATCCTGCTGGCCACTGCTTTTGATCCAGCTTTCAATGTCTTCAGGATACAAGGCCCGCTCGGTGTCGAAGTGCTTGGTCTCGCCCAACTTCCATCCCTGTTCGAGTAATCGCTCAACGATGTAGTGTTGAAAATGTTTTTCCTGATGCGCTGACGAATCCATTTATTCTTCTCCTCGCAGATCAATTTGACCAGTTACTGCGGCGGTAATAAAAGCGGCTCTGCGCTCAGTAAGTAGCGCAACGCTGTGTTGTGTTTTTTCAATAAGCGCATCAATTCTTGCTGTTTGCTGGTTCAGGTATTGTGCTATGCGCTTCTGCTCTTCTAACGGCGGTTTCGGTAATTTCACTTGTCGAAAATTGCCATAATTCAAATCTTGTCCATCGCGTATAAAGCTGGATGTAGCCTGCAATCCTTGAATATAAGCGCTGGATTTAAAGAGATACGCGAAATAATCGACGTCCGCTTCATCAGAGGCTTTTAGAACAACATATGATGACCGGACACAGCCGCGAGCTTTTACTCTCTCTATACCACCTTGGAAGCTACGCATACTTATCACAAAATCATCGAGTTCAACGTGTTTGCGCTTTTCTAGGTTTTTAATGGCATGGGTAACTTGCCGATTCTCTAGTCGCTCATATTCGGATAAAGGTATAACGCCATATTTCTGAGTCGCAGACAAGTGTTGGTCATCTTCGCGGGCTGTTTCTTTGCTCTCAGCGAACAACCAAATACCCGGAACGACCTCCCAATGAGACGGCACTTGCTCAACCCACTTAATACCAGACTCTTGGAGGTTCGCGTTTTTTACAATGCCTGTTGTAACACTATGGGTAATGAGCGCCTGTCGTTTTTCTTTTAACAGCTCGACAAATTTATTTTTTTTGGATACTAACTTATCGATACGTTCGATTTCTTTGTCGATTTCCGCAGATATTACAGCTTGCTCGTTGTAAGGCGGTATCGCAACCTTAAAAACTTGGAAAAGTTCTGACGGAACCCTCTTTAAACCCCCTGTGCCGGTCATCTCTGAAATGGCTATTCTTCTGAATTGGTCTTCTTGCAACCGATAATAAAGGAAGCGGGTGTTGATGCTGCTTTTAGCTCTTATTACATTTATTTCTGTAGAGCCAAAGCCTATCCGATTAGTTAAATCGGCCGCGACCGCGATGTTTCTGTTTTCGAAACATGGTGTCACCTTCGCAATTAAAATGTCACCATCAGAAAAATAGCTATAGCCTTCATACACCTCATCGACTACTCGTATCTCATCCAAAACAATGGTGTCTGTTTTTAACTTCTCCATCGGCAAGAAAGAGCATAAGGCGTAACGTCTATTTGCAACGGCTGATTTCGTTGGATTTAAATCAAAGAGATATTTAAATCGCGTAACACTCCAATGTTTCGGAATTTCACCAAGCCAAGCAACATTAGATTCTTTAAAACGTGAATAGGTCGCATGGTACTTCATTCTGTTGCCAACTCAGCTAAAAGAGCAGCTATCTCGGCCTCAACTTCTTTCAACTCTGTGTCAATATCACGCAACTTACGTGGTTGCTGATATTCATAGAAGAATCGGTTGAAGTTGATTTCATAGCCGACGCGACCAAGCTTCTTGTCTTTATTGTCGATAAAGCTTTCATCAATGTATGCATCAGGCACATGAGGAAGCACTTCACGAGCAAAATACTCGTCAATGCTGTCCATGTAAGGAACGTTTTCATAATCAGTTAAGTCAGTATCGGCTATGAAATTACCTTTAGCATCCGTAACTGGTTCTGCGTCGGCATTCTTATGGCCAAACGCATCAACTAGCGCTGTAACGAATGCCTTTGGGGCTTTAAGTTTTAGCGCCTTTGCCTCTGGTGTTTTAGCTGTGTCTTTCGCAAAGCTATCTGCCCATTGGTACGGCAGCGTCTCGCCTGTAAACGGCTTTAGCGCGTTTAGCCAGAATGACTGGTGCTCAGCAGGTAACTTGCCCCATGCTGCTTCGTCTTGCAGACGTTTCAATCCTGCATCATCCAATTGAAGCTTCATTCGCAAAGGGCGCAGCACTTTAATGCGCCGATAACCAAAGGTACGGTAATCCAGCATGCGAGATAGCTCATCATTTTCGCCCGCCGCATAGATTTCTAAAATTTGTCGCTGCTGGTCATCGCTTACGATTCGACGTTTGTTACCCTCGTTTTTAATGGGTGACCACAAGCTGGTTGCATTAATGAGCTGTACTTTCCCTTTGCGTTCATCCGCCTTTTTATTGGACAAGACCCATAAGTAGGTTGCTATGTTTGTACGGAAGAATATATCGGTTGGCAAAGCCACAATAGCTTCTACCAAATCTTTCTCTAAAAGCCACCGACGGATCTCTGATTCACCAGAGCCAGCGCCGCCATTAAATAGCGGGGAGCCGGATAGGACAATTGCCGCACGACCACCACCGTTATCTGGTAACTCTAACTTGCTAGCCAGATGCATAAGGAAAAGCATTGAGCCGTCACTAATTTTGGGAAGGCCGGGACCAAAACGGCCTAGCTCACCTTTTTCGTGCTCACTCTCAACTGCCTTTTTATCCTTTTCCCACTTCTTGCCAAACGGTGGGTTGGATAAGCAATAGTGAAATCGCTCACCAGCAAACTGATCGTTAGACAAGGTACTGCCTTGGCGAATGTTCTTGGATAAGTCACGACCGGGGTCGGACTCCAATCGACGAATTAGCATACCTGCTACACATACGGCATGCGTTTCAGGTTCTAGTTCTTGGCCATGAGGAACGAGCACAGGAGGGATTTTTCCACTGCTCCCATACTCACTCACATGGTTCATGGCATCGGTCAGGAATCCACCAGTGCCGCAGGTCGGATCGTAAAGCGTGCGAATTAGACCGGGACTGGCTTCAAAAAGGGCATCATCAGGATCAAGCAGGAGCGCTGTTGCTAAGTGAACAATGTCACGAGGTGTCATGAAATCCTCAGCGCCTTCGTTAACCTCTGCACCAAAGCGGCGGATCAAGTGTTCATAAATATTGCTCATCACTCGGTCTGGAACGGCGTCAGGGTGTAAGTCTATGCCCGCAAAGTTCTGGCAAATCTTATATAGCAATCCAGCCTTTTCCAGCCTGATTATCGTGTTACCGAATTCAAACTCCTCAAAGATAGCTCGCGCATTATCAGAGAATAGCGCAATGTAATCTTCGAGGTTACGCCGAGTCTTTGTACTACTCTAATGAATCGAGTGAATATTCCGAAGTATTGTAGAAGGGGTAGTTAGCTGTTGAACGAAGGATAGGGTCAAGCTCAACATCAGCCTCTTTGAATGAACGGTAAGCTTTTCGGACGGCTTCACGAGTCGGTTCAAGTGCGCACTCTAAACGACGCAATAACGTGAATGGCAAAATGATCTTGCCAAAATCCGTATGTTTAAAATCTCCCCACAGATCTTCTGCGTTCTTCCAAATAAAATCAGCTTGTGAAGCTGCCGATCCTGTAAATTCCGTCATTTTGGCCTCCAACCACCTTTTGCACAAAAGAGAGTTGATTCCAGTTTAATTACTCAGATAGAATCCAACCTTGTATTGCAAATAGCCGTTAAATTGAACCTTTATTCTTGAAACTTGTCTTAGCAACCCCAACTCGGGAACATCTCAACCGATGAAATTCTATACAGCCCTTGTTTTTCCAATACTTACCCTATTTATTGCGGGACGCGATATGCCCCCAGAAAAAATTTCAGAACCAGTTTCACTGCGCGTTGCTACCTTTAATGTGAGCATGGATGCCAGTAATTATTTAACGAACGAACAAGTTCAAACGCAGGGCGCTACAGCGCTTACCGATGCGTTAGCGCAACAACACCCGCAAATTAAAGCCATCGCGGAAATTATTCAGCACACGCGTCCCGATGTGTTGGTGCTAAATGAATTTGATTATGTTGATGTCAATCAAGGTATTAACGTTTTTCGAAGCGATTACCTCCAACAAAGTCAGAACGGTGAATCGCCAATCGATTATCCCTATGTGTATCTCGCACCGGTTAACACCGGCGTGCCGAGCCCTTATGACTTAAGCGGTGATGGCGTGGCGAGTGGCACCGGTAATGATGCATGGGGCTTTGGCTGGTATCCAGGACAATACGGCATGGTGGTTTTATCCAAATACCCAATCGAAACCGACAAAGTACGCACTTTCCAGTTATTCAAATGGAAAGACATGCCGGGCGCATTGGCGCCAATCAATCCTAATATTTCCGAGCCGTTTTACAGCGACGAAGCGTGGCAAGAGTTTCGTCTTAGCTCCAAGTCGCACTGGGATGTGCCAATTAACGTGAACGGGCATGAATTGCACCTACTCGTAAGTCATCCAACACCACCGGTTTTTGATGGGAAAGAAGACCGTAATGGTCGCCGTAATTTCGATGAAATTCGGTTCTGGGCCGACTATATACAGCCACATCTCAGTGATTATATTTACGATGACAATGGCGTAACAGGCGGACTAGGTGCTGAAAAAGCATTCGTGATTGCTGGTGACTTAAATGCATCGGTTGAAAGCGAAGACAATGTCCCCGGTGCCATCGACCAGTTACTAGAACATTCGTTAGTTAATGCCGACAAAACACCAACAAGTGTTGGCGGTGCGCAACATACACCCGACAACCCGCAAGCATCCACACATACTGCAGGCTGGCGTAAGCGTGCCGATTACGTGTTGCCATCGGTGTATGGTATCGAGTTAATTCAGTCGGGTGTGTTTTGGCCAACGACAAATGAACCGAAAGCAGAATTGGTGCAAACACGAGGCGCATCGTCTGATCATCGATTGGTGTGGATTGACATTCAATTAAAATAAATGTCACAAATTTGCTGACTTTCATAAAAGTGTCATAAAGTATCTAGATAATCGGCCGTGCAAAAAACAAATTAGGTGACGCACATGTCCAGAAAGATACTGATTGTTGAAGACGAAGCTCCAATTCGCGAAATGCTAAGCTTCGTTATGGAGCAGCACGGCTATCAAGCCATTGAAGCAGGCGATTACCAGTCAGCGCTAGAGAAAGTGATTGAGCCATTCCCTGATATGATTTTATTGGATTGGATGATTCCTGGTGGTTCAGGCATTCAACTCGCGAAAAAGCTAAAAGGTGATGACTTTACCCGCACTATTCCAATCATCATGCTAACCGCGCGTGGTGAAGAAGAGGACAAAGTTCGCGGGCTTGAGGTTGGTGCCGACGATTACATGACAAAACCGTTCTCGCCAAAAGAACTGATGGCTCGTATGCGAGCTGTGTTTCGCCGAGTTGCACCGACCGCGCTTGATGAGCCCTTAGAAGTAGAAGGTTTGCGTCTTGATCCGGTATCACATCGCGTGACCGCGTATAATGACCGTCTCGATATGGGACCAACAGAATTTAAATTACTGCACTTCTTTATGACCCACCCTGATCGAGTGTATAGTCGTGAGCAGTTATTAGATCATGTTTGGGGAACCAACGTGTATGTGGAAGACCGTACTGTCGATGTTCACATCCGTCGCCTGCGCAAGGCGCTGGAAACGCATGGGCATGATCGTTTGGTACAAACCGTACGCGGTGTTGGCTATCGTTTCTCAAAAAGTTAAACGGAGCCACTGCTAAGCATGGATCGTCGTTACTCCGTCATCTTTATATTGAAAGGCCTACTGTGGTTTATTGTCCCAGTAGGCTTTTTCGGTTGGTTGCTTGGTTACTTTTGGGCAACATTAGCGCTGTCGTTAATCACGTTGGTGGTTTGGCACTATTACTACCAATACAAGCTTGTCGATTGGTTGTGGCATCGCCGTACAATGCTCCCGCCAAGCGCTCCAGGTAGTTGGAGCTATATCTACGACGGTATTTATCGTACGCAACGTCGTAGTCAGCAGCGTCGTCGCGCTCTAGCTCGCTTGCTCCGTCGCTTCCGTGAAGCGTCAGAAGCGATTCCAGATGCTGCGATTGTATTTCGTAAAGATGGCGGCTTAATCTGGTGTAATAAACTTGGCCAGTTTTACTTTGGTTTAAAATGGCCAGCAGACACCGGTATTCGCCTTTCAAACTTAATTCGTCACCCTGAATTCATTGCCTACCTGCAAAAGGGTGATTTCAGCGAAGATATTCATTTGGCATCGCCAGTGCGTGAAGACGTTGAGCTCGAAATTCGCATCATGCCTTATAGCGAAGATCAGTATTTGCTGATGGCCCGTGATGTCACGCAGCTGAAACAACTCGAGCAAATGCGCAAAGATTTCGTTGCCAACGTATCCCACGAATTAAAAACACCGTTAACGGTACTGCAAGGCTATTTAGAAATGCTGGATGAGCCAGCTTC
>NCJS01000229.1 GCA_002279005.1 Idiomarina sp. 34-48-12
TTACCCAACAAAACCAGTTTCTACCGGTTGATGAAGCATTTAAATTCGATTTTCGCCAGCAAGGCGACGTACTCACGCTGAGTTGGGAGATTGCCGATAGCTACTATATGTACCAGCACCGGTTCGTCATTAAAACACCGGTTCAGTTGAAACAAGAGCCGCAGTTACCAGAGGGCGAAGCCCACTTTGATGAGTTCTTCGGTGAAACCATCGTCTACCGAGACTTTGTAGAACTGACTTACCACTTAAACCAAGCCAGCCCAGATCAGGCTTTCACAATTTCATATCAAGGTTGTGCTGATGCTGGCTTATGTTATCCGCCCACTGAAAAGACCATTTATCTCAGCGCTGTTAAAGGCGATGGTTCAGCCGCCATTGATTTCCAGCAGGTTACCGAAAATTCGCAACAAACCACTTCATCGACATTCTTTGATGCGATCATCGAGAAGCCGTTATGGCTAGTTTTATTGCTCTTTATAGTGCTGGGTATTGGATTGGCGTTTACCCCATGTGTATTGCCGATGTATCCGATTATTTCCGCGATTATTATGGGACAGGCTGGCACCGGCACTAGCCAACCAAAGCAACTCAGTACCCGCCGCGCTTTCACCTTAAGCCTTGCGTATGTGCAAGGCATGGCCATTACTTATTCGGTATTAGGAGTGGTAGTTGCACTGGCAGGATTACGCTATCAAGCGATGCTACAACATCCTGCAATACTCATTACCTTAGCTGTCGTGTTTGTGCTGCTTGCGCTAAGTATGCTTGGCGCCTACACGTTGCAATTGCCACAACGATGGCAAAATTACCTCAATCAGCTCAGCCAATCACAACGCGGTGGCGCGCATCGTAGTGTTTTTACCATGGGGGCTATTTCGGGACTGATTGCTTCACCTTGCACCACCGCACCATTATCCGGTGTTTTGTTATTTATTGCACAATCTGGCGATTTAACCATCGGCGCAGCGGTACTTTATGCCCTAAGTGTTGGCATGGGCTTACCACTATTAGCCTTCGGTGTAACCGGTGGCAAACTGTTACCAAAAGCCGGTGCGTGGATGAATACCATCAAGCGCGTCTTTGGTGTGGTGTTGTTAGGCGTTGCCATTGTCTTGGTCGAGCGACTCATTCCATATGTGATTGCTGACTGGTTGTGGGTAGTATTCATTACGCTAAGCGCTATCTATCTCATTCAAGCAGACATGCGCGAGCTCTCGAAAAAAGCAGCCGCTCGGTTTGCAGCTGCGTGGCTCATCATAAGTGGCGTTCTTTTATATAGCTGGTGGCCGCAATCACATCATACGCTACCATTTATTCAGGTAACCTCCGTGGCCGAAATTCAGCAACAATTAGAAACCGCAGCTAGCGACAATAAAGTTGTGATGCTCGATCTTTACGCCGATTGGTGCGTAGCATGTAAAGAGTTTGAACGTGATACTTTCTCGGCAGAAGAAGTTGCTGCGGCAACCGCTGATGTGGTGTTGCTGCAAGCTGACGTTACTGCAAACACCAGCGCAAACAATGCAATTCTAGCTGAATA
>NCJS01000230.1 GCA_002279005.1 Idiomarina sp. 34-48-12
CTTGATCGCGACATGCAAGAAACGTGGGCAATTCATGGTGTATATCCGACTATGGATTGGAGCCCTGATAGCAAGAAAATGATTTTCTGGGCTGACGGTAAAATCATGCAGCTAGATGTTGCTAGCCGCAGCACGCGCGTGATTCCGTTTAGCGTTGAAACCACCAAGAAAGTTCAGCACGCGCTACACTTTGAAACCAATTTAGATGAAGACCAGTTCAAAGTGAAAATGCTGCGTATGGTGCAAGTAGCGCCAAATGCGAAGCAAGTAGTGTTCGAAGCGCTTGGTAAACTCTATGTACGTAGCTTGCCAAATGGCGAGCCGAAGCGTTTAACCAACCGTGAAGGCGCATGGGAACTCTACCCAAGCTATTCACGCGACGGCAGCAAGCTTGTTTATGCCACGTGGGATGACCAAAAGCTGGGTCAGCTGATTGTTCGTGACGTGAAATCGGGCAAAGAAACCGTATTGGCAACCGGCGAAGGTAAATTCGTTGAGCCGGTATTTAGCCCAGATGGTAACTCCGTGGTTTATCGTAAAATTCGCGGTGGTTATATCACCTCTGACACTTACGGCTTAAATCCTGGCGTGTATCATTTATCGCTGAGCAAAAATACCAAGCCACGGTTGATCAGCGAAAGCGGCAGCTCGCCGCAGTTCGGCGCACGTAGCGACCGAGTTTACTTAATGGCATTTAATGGCTCACCGTCATTGATGAGCGTTGATTTAACCACGAAAGAATCACGCACACTATATACCGCTGAGCACGCGACTGAATTCCGTGTATCACCAGATGGTGAGAACCTGGCATTTGCTGAGCGTTTCAAAGTATTCGTGACGCCATTTGTTGAGCGCGGTGCGCCAATTAAAATCAGCCCAACCGATAAACAGTTCCCAGTCGAGCAGTTGTCAGTACGTGCTGGCGAAAACATTTCGTGGAGCGGCGACGGCCAAGCGTTGTATTGGTCACTGGGCCCTGAACTTTATCATGCGTCAGTGAACGGCTTGTTCGGCATTGATGGCGAGTCAGAGTTCGAGAAAGTAGCAAATGGCCTCGATATCAGCTTTAAAGCCGATGCTGGCATTCATGATGAAACCGTTGCGTTTGTTGGCGGTCAGGTGATTACCATGGAAGGCGAGCAAGTGATTGAACGCGGTACTGTGGTTGTCAAAGGCAACAAAATTGTTGCTGTTGGTAGTGTCGATGATGTGACCGTGCCAAGCGGTGCCACTGTGATTGATACTACTGGCAAGACGGTCATGCCAGGGTTGTTCGATGGCCATGCGCACGGCCCGCAAGGTGACAATGAGATTATTCCAGAGCAAAACTGGAAAACCTATGCCACGTTAGCGTTCGGTGTAACTTCAATTCACGATCCGTCAAATGACACCTCTGAAATCTTTGCTGCGAGCGAATTACAAAAAGCGGGCCTAATTGCGGCGCCACGCACATTCTCAACCGGTACCATTTTGTATGGTGCAAATGGCCCAGGTTATACCGCACATGTGGATGACTTAGAGGATGCGAAGTTCCATCTT
>NCJS01000018.1 GCA_002279005.1 Idiomarina sp. 34-48-12
AATAAGTCTGCTTTACGTAGCGGCTGCGGTAATTGTTGCCACGCATGGTAGACAAACACGCGCATGACAAAGTTCTCGCGCAACGGCGCATCGTTTAAGCGTCCATCTTCTTCCAATGGTAACGCTGGATGCAACTCGCGTAGGCGTTTGACAAAAATACCTTCGGCTTCTTTGCGCGCATAACCTGTATCAGGATCATAAAGTTTCACCCGCTCCATGCCACAGCTGGGTGATTTGGCGCACAGAACATAGCCACTGAGTTGTTTTAAATGCGGTTGCGCTTTGTCAGCAAAGCTACTGAGCTTATCAGTCACGTCTTCACCCGTTTTGGGCACGACCGCGCGCACACCGTTGTCGTGTTGTTCTAAACGAATGGTAGGGCGCGGTACCGGCATGCCAATACCAACTTCCGGACACAATTTAACGAACTCAACATGCCGTTGCAGTTCATTTGCGCAAAAATCAGATTTCTTATGGCCACCATCAAAACGTACTTGATCGCCTAACAGGCAGGCACTGATACCAACTTTAATCGCCACTTTGACACTCCTTGATTGTGACTTTCATTCTAGCCTGACGAAAATTACGAAAAATAGCTACAAAAGTTCACCAGAATTAATCCAAAACAAAAATCCATGCGTAATTGCGTTAACTGTCATCTAAGAGGTTAGTAATAATGACTCAATCGCAACAAACAATGCCTTTATTTCCGTTGTCGGGGCACGTGTTACCTGGTGGTACCATGCGACTGCGCATTTTTGAGCCTCGATACATTCGTATGGTTAAAGAAGCCTGCAATGGTACATCGTGCCGGCCAATTGGTATGTGCATGTTAAACGAAAATGGTGACCGCGAATTGAATACACATATTCATCCAATAGGTACTGCTGCCACCATTATTGATTTTGAGCAACTACCTGACGGATTACTGGGTATTACCGTGGCTGGACAGCACCTCTTTCGAATTGCTGACATTGAGGTTCAAGAAGATGGGCTTCGCGTTGGCTATACCGAAGACGTGCCAGCATGGCCGACCGAGAAGCTAACATTAGCTGATAAATTTTTAGCCGATCAACTCGTGGAAATTTACACCACCTACCCTGAGCTTGCGGTTGCGCATGACGACGCTCAGCTTAAACAGGCTGATTGGATATGTTTACGTTGGTTAGAACTTGTTCCGGTAAGTGCGCAAACAAAGCAGGAACTGCTACAAGCGCCAACCGCTGATGCGGCCTTAACTTTCTTGCGTGACCTTGTCGCCGAGAGTGAGCAGCAGAACGAACAACAAGCCGCAGGATAAATTTTGCTCAAGGTTGTGATCCAGCCGCAAAATAACTGCGTAAAACACAGACAATATGTTGAATATCCTAGTGGGTATAAACTACTATGCAGACAGCAACTCATAGAATAACAAAACGGAACACTATGTCTTCTGCGCAGCCGGATAATCCCGAGCACGCTGCCGAATTACTTGCGAAGATAGCTGCAGAGCAATCACGAGCTGCCTTTAGCGAATTATTTCGCTATTTTGCACCGCGGTTGCAGGCTTACGCTACCCGCCAATTTGGTAACGAGCAAACCGCTATGGACTTGGTTCAGGAAACAATGACCAACGTGTGGCATAAAGCCCACTTGTTCAAACCTGACCGAGGCTCTGCGGCGACTTGGATATTTACCATAGCGCGTAACATTCGCTTTGATTTGTTACGTAAAAATAAGCATCGCCAAAACGATTTGAGTGCGGACGATTTGTGGCCGGTATTAGCCGAAACAAACGATTCACTCGATGACGATTACGCACTCGATAACGATTTACTTATGCAGCAACTCGCTGTGTATTGTGAGCAATTACCGAAAGCACAACGGACAGTGATTGAGCTTATTTACATTGAAGGCAAGTCGCAGCAAGAAGTTGCGGACGCCCTCGAAATTCCGTTGGGTACGGTAAAATCACGCACCCGTTTAGCATTACAGAAATTGAAAGAGTTGATACAGCACGATGATTAAATTCCATCCTTCAGAACAGCACTTGGTGCTTTATGCCGCTGGCGAACTCAGCCCTGCCATGTTGATGATGGTTGGAACCCACGTGGATATGTGTCCGAAGTGCCAAGCGCATGTGCAAGACATTGAACAGCACATGGCAGCGAAGCTATTTGGTGAAACTGAAACGGCAAACATTGTTCACGGGTTCGATGAGCAAGCTATGTTGCAAACCATTTTCAGTTCTCAGTCACCTGCAGGTTCTGCCGCGCCGGCTGCTAACGATAGTCTCTTTCTAGAGGGACAACGTTTCGCCCTACCACCAACGTTAGCGCGTAACTCGCATCGTATTGGTGAATGGAGTCGTCTGCCGGGTAAACTTTGGCGCGCGCCTGTGCGTGTCGGTGGCGAAGAGATGCTGAACTTCATCTATATGGGTGAACAAGCTTCTTTGCCAGAGCATACACACAAAGGCAACGAAGCAACCTTAGTGGTCAATGGCGTGTTTAACGATGAGCACAATGAATATCGTGATGGCGACTTTATGTTGCTTGATGATCATCATAAGCATTCACCAGCCACGCAAGATCATGACTGCTTGACGATTGCGGCACTTGAAGGCCCGTTGCATTTCACAACCGGTTTAAGCCGACTGTTGAATCCGTTCAGTAGTTTGTTCTTTAAATAGAACCAGTAGATACAAAAAGGCCGCTTCAATAGCGGCCTCTTTTATTGTGTTGCGTTTACTTTTTCGCAGTGCTAACGCGTTGCTTCAGCTTCTGACCAGGGCGGAAAGTCACCACCCGTCGCGCAGAAATAGGAATGTCTTCACCGGTTTTCGGGTTCCGTCCCGGTCGTTGGTTTTTAGTGCGTAATTCGAAATTACCAAAGCCTGATAATTTCACTTCTTCACCGCTTTCCAACGCACGTCTAATTTCTTCAAAGAAGTTCTCGACCAGATCTTTTGCATCACGTTTGTTTAAACCAAATTTTTCAAACAAATGCTCGGCCATTTCTGCTTTGGTCAGCGCCATAGCTTACTCCCTTAGGGTTGCCCCGAATTCAGATGTTAGCATCTCAACAACCGTCTTCACGGCTGCATTGATTTCATTGTCTTCAAGAGTGCGCTCAGGATGCTGCAATGTCAACGACAGTGCTAAACTGCGATGGCCTTCCGCTACCCCAGCCCCTTGATATACATCGAATAAGTTTAGGTCAACTAAATGATTTACGCCAATATTTTCAATTGCCGCGAAAATTTCTCCAGCCGCAATTGAGTCTTTCACCACAATCGCCAAATCACGACGAATTGATGGATATTTCGAAATTGGCTGCGCCTGCGTTACTGTGCGCTTGGCAATGGCGTTAAGCTCAAGTTCGAATACGAAGGTACGGCCATTTAAACCAAGTTTCTTCTCAAACTGAGGATGCACCGCACCCATATAACCCACACGCTTGTCGCCACGGAATATGGCAGCAGATTGACCTGGGTGTAAAGCAGGGTGTTGGTCCGCAACAAAACGGAATTCATGCGCTGCGCCAGTTAATGCAAGCAGAGCCTCAACATCGCCTTTGATATCATAGAAATCAACGGCACGCTCACCATCGCTCCAGTGTTCTGGGTAGGCTTTACCTGCACGAACACCCGCAATCATCGGTTGCTGTACCACGCCATTCTCAGCTTTTTCGTCAGGTATAAAGCGAAGACCCGTTTCACAAAACGCTAAGCTTTGTTGTTGACGCTTTTGGTTGTGTGCTACTGCACTAATCAAGCCAGGCCATAAGCTGACACGCATAGAAGACATTTCAACCGAAATCGGGAACGGTAAGGTTAACGCTGCCGTTTCATCAAACAACATCGCTTGATGTTTCGGGTCAACAAAGCTGTAGGTAATCGCTTCTTGATAACCACGATCAATCAACGTGCGCTTCATACCGCCTGCACTTAACTGCGCTTCTTGGCGTGGAATCATTCTCAATTGCGCCGCTGGTGCCGCCGCTTGAATGCGGTGATAACCATAAATACGGGCAACTTCTTCAATCAAGTCTTCTTCAATGCTGATATCGAAACGGAACGTCGGCACCGTGACATTCCAGCCAGAATCTGTGGTGATAACAACGAATCCTAAACGTTTCAGAATTTCAGTCACTTCTTCAGTGGCAATGTGAATACCAAGCACACGCTCTAAACGCTCAGCACGCAAGGTGACATGCGCTGCCTCTGGTAAATGCTCAACACTGACTGACTCAATAATTGGGCCAGCTTCGCCGCCACATATTTCGAGTAACAATGCTGTCGCACGTTCCATTGCGGTACGTTGCAATTCAGGGTCAACACCGCGCTCATAACGGTGCGATGCGTCAGTATGCAACCCGAAACGACGGGCACGGCCAGCAATTGCGTCAGGGCTGAAGAAGGCACTCTCTAGGAACACGTTTTTCGTGTTCTCAGTCACACCACTCCCCTCGCCACCGAAAATACCAGCCATTGCGAGCGGTTTTTGCTCATCAGCAATCACTAATACGTCGTTCTGTAAGGTCACTTCGTTACCATCTAGTAACGTCAGTTTTTCTTCTGCCTTTGCCATACGCACATGCATAGCGCCTTCTAACTTGTCGTTATCAAAGGCATGCATAGGGTGACCGAGTTCTAACAATACGTAGTTGGTAATATCAACAACTGGGTCAATGCTACGAATACCACTACGACGCAAGCGTTCTTGCAACCACAACGGTGAGCTCGCGCTGACGTTCACGTTACGAACCACACGGCCTAAATAACGCGGACACGCCGCAGGTGCATCAAGCACTACCGCACGCTCTTCGTCATGAGCTGCAGGAACGGCATTAATTTCAGGCTCGGCCACTTCTAAACGATTCAATACACCCACTTCACGCGCGATACCGCGTAAACCTAGGCAATCAGCACGGTTTGGGGTTAAATCAACGTCTAAAACCACATCGTTGAGGTCTAAATACTCGCGATAATCCATGCCTACCGGCGCATCTAACGGTAATTCAATAATGCCGTCGTGATCATCGCTTAAACCTAACTCTGAACTTGAACACAGCATACCGTGTGACGGTTGGCCACGCAGTTTGGCTTTCTTAATTTTGAAATCACCTGGCAATACAGCGCCAACGGTTGCTACAGCAACTTTTAGGCCCTGACGGCAGTTTGGTGCGCCGCAAACAATTGTCGCCAGCTCATCAGCGCCAACGTTTACTTCCGTCACTTGCAGCTTATCGGCATCTGGATGCTGCCAACATTTCACAACCTCACCAACAACCACTCCAGAAAATACTTCAGCCACTGGCTCAATGCCGTCCACTTCAAGACCGGCCATGCTTAATTGTTCAGATAACGCCACGCTATCCAGCGCAGGATTCACCCAGGTACGTAACCACTGTTCACTAAATTTCATCTGCTTACCCGGCTAATTAGTTGAATTGTTTCAAGAAACGCACGTCATTTTCAAAAAATGCGCGCAAGTCATTGACGCCATAGCGGAGCATGGTTAAACGCTCAACGCCCATACCGAAGGCAAAGCCTGTGTATTTTTCACTATCAATACCAACCGCTTGTAAAACACTTGGGTGAACCATGCCACAGCCAAGCACTTCAAGCCATTTGCCATCTTTACGGCGCACATCAACTTCTGCTGAAGGCTCAGTAAACGGGAAGTACGACGGACGGAATCGAACTTCGAGCTCTTCTTCAAAGAAGTTGACCAAAAAGTCTTCCAAAATGCCCTTCAACTGCGTGAAGCTCACGTCAGTATCAACCATCAAACCTTCCACCTGATGGAACATTGGCGTGTGGGTTTGATCATAGTCATTACGATACACGCGGCCCGGCGAAATGATTCGCAGCGGCGGTTGCTCTTGTTCCATGGTACGAATTTGAACGCCTGAGGTTTGCGTACGTAACATGGTGGTTGGCGTAAAATAGAAGGTATCGTGATCAGCACGCGCTGGGTGATTCGCTGGAATATTCAGCGCATCAAAGTTATGGAAGTCGTCTTCCACTTCAGGGCCTTCCACCGTGCGAAAACCTAAATCACCAAAAAACGCTTCAATGCGCTGAATGGTTTTCGTAACCGGGTGTAAGCCACCAAGCTGAGCGCGACGACCTGGCAAGCTCACGTCAATGCGTTCGGCTGCTAGTTTCTGTTCAAGTTCAGCTTGTTTCAATTCGTTGTTACGTGCGTTGATCAACTCTTGCACGCGTTGTTTGACTTCGTTAATGGCTTGTCCTGCCGCAGGACGCTCTTCTGGGCTTAGTTTGCCTAAGCTTTTCAATTGCTCAGTTAATTGCCCTTTTTTGCCCATATATTCCACTCGAACAGCGTCGAGTTCTTGCGGGGTCGTTGCTTGTGCAACGGCTGCTTCGGCGGCAGCAACAATGTCAGATAACGCCATGATCGTCCTCAGTTATGACCCGTGCGGTTTCACGATGATTTTTCAAAACTAAATAAAGTGCTCAATGATACCGAAAAAGCACAAAAAAAGGGAGCAGTTACGCTCCCTTTTTCAACTTTTCAACCTGCTTACAGAGAGCCTTTCGCTTTCTCTACCAAGGCAGCAAAACCGTTTTGGTCGTGAACTGCGATGTCAGCAAGGATTTTACGATCGATTTCTACAGATGCTTTTTTCAAGCCATTGATAAAGCGGCTGTAAGACAAACCGTTTTGACGCGCTGCAGCGTTGATACGAACAATCCACAATTGACGGAATTGACGTTTCTTCGCACGGCGGTCGCGGTATGCGTACTGACCTGCTTTGATAACTGCTTGCTTCGCTACGCGATAAACGCGTGAACGAGCACCATAATAACCTTTCGCCTGCTTCAGGACTTTCTTGTGACGCGCACGCGCGATCACACCACGTTTTACTCGTGCCATTTGCTATCTCCTTCCCTTACGCGAATGGTAACATACGCTGAACTAAGCCAACATCAGACTCGTGCACCATGCTTTTCGCACGTAGGTGACGCTTCCGCTTTGAGCTCTTTTTGGTCAGGATGTGACGCAAATGAGACTGTTTACATTTGAAGCCGCCTGAAGCGGTTTTCTTAAAGCGCTTAGATGCGCCTTTCTTGGATTTCATTTTCGGCATGAAAATTACTCCGCATTGTTAATTAAAAGTGTAACAGGGTGAGTTTGGTTCTTACTTGTTCAAGTAAAAAACCGCCCTACTTGTGAACCACAGTTACTTCTTAGCAGGGGCCAGAACCATAATCATCTGGCGACCCTCAGCACGTCTTGGGAACGATTCGCAAGTTGAAATTTCGGCTAGGTCATTCTTAATGCGCTCTAGCAGTTCGATACCCAACTCTTGATGTGCCATTTCCCGGCCACGGAAACGGATAGTGACTTTCGTTTTGTCACCTCCCTCCAGAAAGCGAGTCAGGTTGCGCAGTTTTACCTGATAATCGCCCTCGTCAGTTCCAGGACGGAATTTAACTTCCTTAACCTGGATCTGTTTCTGGTTTTTCTTTTGCTCTTTCGCGTTCTTAGCTTTCTCGTAGAGGAACTTACCATAATCCATCAGACGACAAACCGGTGGCTCCGCATTTGGGCTAATTTCCACCAGATCAACACCAGCCTCTTCGGCTGCAGTAAGAGCCTCTTGAATACCTACGACGCCAATCTGTTCACCTTCAACACCAATGAGTCGTACTTCATTGACGCGAATTTCTTCGTTGATCCGATTTTTGTCACCAGCTTTCTGAGTTCTTTTTCCGCCTTTAATGGGTCATTCCTCCAGTCAATTAACTAATTTTGCGGCTGTTTACTTCGTCGCTGAGCTCGGCAATAAATTGCTGCAGCCCTTTAACACCATGGTCTTCACCACGACGAGTACGCACCGCAACCGCCTGGTTCTCGACTTCTTTATCGCCGACAACCAATAAGTATGGAACACGTTTTAGAGTGTGCTCGCGGATTTTAAAGCCTATTTTCTCATTTCTCAAGTCAGCAATGGCTCTAAATCCAAGTTTATTCAATTCTTTTACGGTTTGGATGGCATAATCGCGCTGATTATCGGTAATATTCATCACCACAACCTGCGTAGGCGCCAACCAAGTCGGGAAGTATCCCGCATATTCTTCAATAATGATACCCATGAAGCGCTCAAGTGAGCCCAAAATGGCGCGGTGGATCATCACCGGCGTGTGACGCTCGTTATCCTCGCCTACGTATGTCGCACCTAAACGACCTGGTAACGCGAAATCGAGCTGCACAGTACCGCACTGCCATGCACGACCTAAACAATCATGCAGGGTAAATTCAATTTTCGGACCATAAAACGCGCCCTCACCCGGCAAGTATTCAAACTCAATGCCGTTGTTCTTTAAGGCATCGGCCAAAGCTTGTTCGGCATGATCCCAAGTGGCGTCATCGCCCAAACGCTTCTCTGGACGCGTTGACAGCTTCACCACGATGTTGTCGAAACCGAAAGTTTTATAGGTTTCGTACACCATCTTGATACAGCCACTTACTTCTTCTTGCACTTGTGCATCGGTACAGAAAATGTGCGCATCGTCTTGGGTAAAGCCACGTACACGCATCAAACCATGCAATGCACCCGATGGCTCATTACGGTGACACGAACCAAACTCGGCCATACGCAATGGCAAATCACGGTATGATTTCAACCCTTGGTTGAAAATCTGCACGTGACCTGGGCAGTTCATTGGCTTAATTGCGTATTCACGATGTTCCGATGCGGTGGTGAACATCAGCTCTGAGAATTTCTCCCAGTGGCCAGAGCGCTCCCACAACACGCGATCCATCATCAACGGACCTTTCACTTCCTGATACTGATACTCACGTAACTTTTCACGAATAAAACGCTCAAGCTCGAGGAATACCGCCCAACCATTGTTGTGCCAGAATACCATACCTGGCGCTTCTTCTTGCCAATGGAACAAGTCTTGGGTTTTACCAATTTTACGGTGGTCGCGTTTTTCAGCTTCTTCTAAGCGCTGCAAATACGCTTTCAATTGCTTCTTATCCGCCCACGCGGTGCCATAAATGCGCTGCAACATTTTGTTGTCAGACTTACCACGCCAATATGCACCTGCCACCTTCATGATTTTGAAGTGCTGACAGAAACGCATGTTCGGCACGTGCGGACCACGGCACATGTCGACGTATTCTTCGTGGTGATACAAACCCGGACGATCGTCACGGCTAATATCATCATCTAAAATTTCAATTTTATACGGTTCATGGCGGCTCACGAAAGTTTCACGGGCTTCAGCCCAGCTCACCTTCTTCTTCACCACATCGTATTCAGTTTTTGCCAGCTCAAGCATACGCTTTTCGAGTGCTTGCAAATCATCTGCAGTTAACGTGTGCTCCACATCAACGTCATAATAAAAACCGTTATCGATAACCGGACCAATCGCCATTTTTGCATCTGGGAACATTTGCTTCAGGGCGTGGCCTAGCAAATGAGCGCAGCTGTGACGAATAATATGAACACCATCGTCGTCTTTTGGCGTGATGATCTGAACAGTCGCGTCATCGGTAATTAAGTCACAAGCGTCTGCCAATTCACCGTTTATACGCCCTGCCACAGTCGCTTTGGCTAAACCAGGGCCAATATCTTGGGCAACGTCGAGAATAGAAACAGGCTTGTCGAATGAACGTTTACTTCCGTCGGGGAGCGTTACTACAGGCATTATTTTCTGTCCTTTTTACAGTGGTGGCACCTACCAAGTGTCACTTGTTATTTTTAAAGGCCACACTATAGCGTATGATGCCCGTCATGGAAACCCTAACCGCCACAATCATTGGCCCTCTAGCCGCATTAACCGCTGCGCTATTTTGGGCGCTGGCGACTCTTTTATATAGCCAATCTGGCAGTTATTTGTCTGCCGCCCAACTGAATCTGGTGAAAGGCATCGTCGCTTGCCCATTGCCTTACTGCTTTTAAAACCCAGCTTGATTCAATCCACTCGCTCAGCGCTGCGCCATACTTCTATTCCATGGCTGCTCGTGGCAATTGTCATGGGCACCTTCTTAGCCATTTGGCTGCAGCAGACCCCGATTGCCTACATCAACCCAGGCCTTGCGCAAACCTTGCTTGCCACCGCGCCACTATGGCTCATTCCTATTCAGTGGCTGCGAGGCCAGCCATTATCAGCGCGCAGCATTGTCGGTGCACTTATTGCTGTAGGTGGCATCGCACTATTATTTGGAATTCAATAAGTTAGGTTTTTCGTACGTATAATTGCGTCAAATTCGAGTGAACTTCCAAGCAAAATCTCAATTCTAAGCCATACTCAAAGGTAGTTATTGAACAGCACTTGGAGGTATTCATGAACGCCGACAAACTGTATGACGCCGGCTTACGCTGCCCCTACTGCGGGCATCACGTTCACGTGAGTATTGACGCCTCAGCGGGCGATCAAGATTATCAAGATGAATGCCGCGCCTGCGGCGCCGACATTCACTTGTTAGTTAAGCTTGATGAGGTAAACGATAAGATTTTTGTTCGCGTGGCAAGCGACGACGAAAACTTCTATTAATTTGCCGTCGCGGCACGTTGCTGTAGAACGCGCTCAACTGTTTCCACAATGGTCATGGTTTGCTGATCGAATTCTAGGTTGACAGTGTCAGCGTGTTCCAAATTGGTCAAACGCAACGTTTCTGGAATCAAATGTAAGCTAAAACGGTTACTTTCGACTTGCCCGACCGTTAAACTTGCACCGTTGACACTAATAAAGCCTTTCGCCAATACATAGGCCTTGAACGATTCAGGAAACTCAATCCACAGTGCCAGATTATCAGTGCTGCGCTCACGTTTCACAATGGCGCCGGTGCAATGAATATGACCCGATACATAATGACCACCCATTTCATCGCCAACTTTAAGTGACCTCTCGAAGTTAACTTTGTCACCCAAAACTAATCCACCAAGGTTGGTAAGCCGTAAGGTTTCATCAATAATGTCGAAGTTCACGGTGGTTTCAGTAAATGCCACAACGGTTAAACAGCAACCGTTAATAGCAATACTCGCGCCAAGCGCAACGTTGTCCAAATGCTCCGGTGAAACTTCAACGGTCAGCTGGCGAAAGTTGTCACGATCGTGCAACTGGGCAACCGTCGCTTGAGTTTGTACAATTCCAGTAAACATGATGTCTCTTTAAAGGCTTAGTGAATGGCACCGATTGTAACGCTAAAACAACGCATTGGCTACGCTGCAGCGGCGAGCTTGACGATTATAGCTTTACTTGCGTTAGCAGCCTGCAGCCCTGCTCCCAGTGGCTTGTCACAACTGCATGACTACCAGCAACGGGTTGCCAATACCCTGTCGCGTGAAGCGATTTCTTATCAATCGCAAGCGCCACAACAAATACCCCCGGTACGCGAGCTGCGTCTGTCGGTTCCGCAACTGCAAATATCCTTGCTCGATTCAATGCGCCTCGATGCATGTCGCGCTGGCTCGCTTATTGCTGAACGCAATAGCTCACTCGGCCGTTTAAGCAGCGGTGTAATGCGTTATTACCATGATCGACAGTTGCTCGATGCGTTATATGACTGTGCTGAGCAATTGAAAACGAGTGAGCCGGAGCTTGCGCAGCGCGTATTTGAACAAGCGCACGCGAAGCAAACCATTATGCCGCTATTAAGAATGCAGGCCATTGTTTCTGACGATAGCTTGCGCAACGCCCTAAGTACGGCAGACCGAGCCCTACCTGAGGCCGAAGGTGCAAAGCTTGCACCGGTGCTTCAAGCATTGAATGTGGTGTTACAGGTATTGAATAGCGAAACTGAACTACCAGCAGAAAATCAGCTCGAACAAGCACTTGAAGCCCTCGATAAAAGCCCCTACTTAGGGCAATTATGGCGGGCATTGTTTGATAACCAACAGTACCTGCAACAGCTCAGCCCCTTGGTGGTGAATATAAGCGCTGAAGCTGGGTGTTTAAGTCAAGGCGTACCTGAACGCGCGCGAATATTACGACAAGTATTTATTGCACGCTTTAGCGGGCCAGTGCAGCAACATATCAGTGCCATGGTTCGGCAAGCTCAGCAACTTGACGTGTATTTTGAGGCGTTGTACGCCAGTTCGGAGTTACTGCAAACCCAACCAGCTTTGGTAACGTGGAATAACTACCTGCGGCATATCGCCGCATTGGATGCTCAACTGGTTGCAGAAACCCGTAACCACGTTAAGTATTGGCAACAATTATTTACTGACTGTGAGTTTACGCCCGGTGCCTAATTCGTGAATAACCAGGCATAAATAGTTGGCGACACCAATAAAAAATGGTAACTTGTTGATAACGATTCTCATTAACGAACCTAATTTCGCTTTTAAGGAGCACCTATGAAACTTTTATCAATTGCTAGCGCTGTTGCGCTCTCTTTGGCTTTCATCGCAACACCTGTCGTGGCGCACGACCACGGCAAGAAAGATCACAAACATGAAGAGCAAGAGCGCCCAGATCACTACAAAGGCAAGCCTTCAGAGAACCTTGTGCAGGCGCTCAATAACTTGCGCGAGTACAACAAGCTGTTAAACGCTGAGTTGCAAGGCGAATTAACGCCACAAAAAATGGCCGAAATTCATCAATTAACCTACACCCTTGAGCGTGCACTTGAGCGTTTAGACGATGAAGTGGACGAAATGAAAGAAGTATTAGAAGAAGTTCACTTAGGTTCTGAGCGCATGGAACTTGATAAAGTGAAGAAGAACGGCGCGAAGTACCTAGAAGCCTCAAACAAAATTGTTGAAGCTGGCCGAGCGCACAAATAATGAGTTTTAAAAGTACCGAAAGCTATATCGTGGCCGATGACCTCGGCCTTGCGGTAAACGCGGCAGTAACTCTCGAAAAGCCATTGCTATTAAAGGGTGAACCCGGTACTGGTAAAACCCGACTGGCGGAAGAACTCGCCGCCAGTTTAGGCGTACCGTTGATTCGCTGGCAGATTAAGTCTACTACCAAAGCTCAGCAAGGCTTGTACGAGTATGACGCCGTGTCGCGCTTGCGTGACAGCCAACTTGGTAGCGACAAAGTACACGACATAGCCAACTACATTAAGCCGGGCAAATTGTGGCAAGCCTTTACTGCCGATGAGCGCCCAGTTTTGCTCATTGATGAAATTGATAAGGCGGACATCGAGTTTCCGAATGACCTGCTTCACGAGCTCGATCAGATGGAATTCCACGTGTACGAGACCGGTGAGCAAGTGCGCGCCGAACACCGCCCGATTGTCATCATTACCTCGAATAACGAGAAAGAACTACCGGACGCATTTTTGCGCCGTTGCTTCTTTCACTACATTAAGTTTCCGGATGCCGATACCTTGGCGCAAATTGTGCAGGTGCATTACCCAGATATCCGCAAAGACTTGCTTAGCACCGCACTCGAAGTATTTTTCGACTTACGCCAAGTGCCTAGCTTAAAGAAAAAACCTTCGACGTCTGAGCTGATTGATTGGTTGAAGCTATTGCTAGCTGAAGACATCAAACCGGCTGAGCTCGCCAAAAGCAACGGTTTAATGCCGATGTTTGGTGCGTTGCTGAAAAACGAACAAGACGTGCAGCTGGTTGAGAAGCTAGCATTTATGTCACGTCGCCAATCGTCGTAATTCTATGCTCATTGAGTTTTTCTTATGCCTGCGCAAGCACGGCCTCAAAACCAGCCTCACCGAGCTGTTAGATTTGCTCGGTGCGCTGGAGCGCGGCGTGGTATTTGGCAATGTGGATGATTTCTATACCCTCGCCCGCTTGGTGCTGGTGAAAGATGAAAGCCAATATGATCGCTTTGACCGTGCGTTTGCCGAGTACTTCGAAGGCGTTGAACAAGTAGACCTCGCGTCAACCATTCCTGCTGATTGGCTTGAACGCAGCCTGCAACGTCAACTCAGTGACGAAGATAAAGCCAAACTACAATCGCTTGATGGCCTTGATGAGTTGCTAAAGACTTTTCGCGAACGCTTAGCCGAGCAACAAAAACGACACGCTGGCGGCAATAAATGGATTGGTACCGGTGGCACCTCCCCCTTTGGCGCTTATGGTTACCACCCTGAAGGCATTCGCATTGGTCAAGACGGGAGCAACGCACGACGTGCAGTAAAGGTATGGGACAAACGCGAGTTTCGTGATCTTGATGGCGACGCCGAGCTAGCCAACCGCAACCTGCAACTGGCACTGCGAAAATTGCGCAAATTTGCCCGCACTGGCGCCGCTGACGAACTCGATTTAAATGCCACCATTCGAGCTACCTCGCAAAAAGCTGGGTTGCTTGATCTACAA
Organism: Idiomarina sp. 34-48-12; assembly: GCA_002279005.1. GTDB lineage: Bacteria > Pseudomonadota > Gammaproteobacteria > Enterobacterales > Alteromonadaceae > Pseudidiomarina. The sequence continues at coordinate 14,260 of NCJS01000018.1, forward strand.
TGGCAGCCAGAACGCCATAACGCCGTGAAAGTCTTGCTGCTGTTTGACGTGGGCGGCTCAATGGATGACTACATTTACGAGTGCGAACAATTATTCTCTGCTGCTCGCAACGAATTTAAGCACCTCGAGTTTTTCTATTTTCACAATTGCGTGTACGAGCATGTCTGGAAGGACAACAATCGGCGTTATGACGAGAAATTACCGCTATTAGAGCTGATTAATCGCTATGGTCGTGATTACAAGCTGATATTTGTCGGTGATGCCACTATGGGGCCGTACGAAATAGCCTACCCTGGCGGTAGTGTCGAACATTGGAATGAAGAGCCAGGCGCGGTGTGGATGCAACGCCTGTTGCATCATTTCACCGATGCCGTGTGGTTAAATCCGCAGCCAACCAGCCACTGGCGCTACTATCAATCGATTGATCTGATGCAGCAGTTAATGAGCCAGCGCATGTATCCACTGACGCTAGACGGTATTAGCACCGCCATTACGACGCTGTTGAAAAAATCTGTCGCAACTGCGGCGCCTTCACCATCAAACTCTTAAGCGAATATTGGCTTAAGTAGTCATAAAACAAATCTTTACCACGTGCGACAATGGCTTTCAGTTCGCACGCTGGTAACGCTACGCAGTATGGATTTTCGCATTCAATCCATTTTTCATCGCCTTCGAGTTGGCGAATCACAAACGCCAGTGAGATATCTTCTGGTTTCTTCGCCAGTAAAAAACCGCCGTTCTTACCACGACGCGTTTCAATAAGCTCTAACCGTCCCAAATGATGGACCACTTTATTCACATGATTGGCTGACAGACCAAAGGTGTCGCAGATTTCACGAATGGTGGCTAACTTCGGCTCGGTGCAGTTTTTATCTGCTTCAAAGCTCGCCAAATACATCAAAATGCGTAAACCATAGTCTGTATATTTTTTCAGCTGCATAGATTGTCCAAAAAGGTACATTTTCGAAGCATTATAATATAGCAAACCTTGATCTCCATCAAACATACATTCATAATGCGCTTTATATAAACATGCATTGGAGATGTATTTTATGAGTCAGCAAAATTCCGGTCATAAATTACTCAAGGGCGCTAACTTAGCTATGGTGATTTTCTTAGTCTTATTCTTAGTTGTCGCCTATTTAGCATGGGGGTTGGAGGCAGAGTTTCCATTGATGGTAATTGCCGTACTTCACTTCTTGCAAATACTGCTGGCAGGTTTATTCAAACTCTCTTACGTGGTGCGATTAATAGCGCAGCACCATTTAGGACAACCGCTGCGCTAAATTTAGAATTTTGGGCAATTGGTTTGACCAAACGCAAAGAATTTATTGGCTAGGTTTATATACTGACACTCACATTCATTTCAGATGTGGAGGTGATCATGACCGCCGTATTAACCCGTCATCATGATGTACTCGCTGCGCTTCACGCGCCTGAGCAATTTAGTAATAAGGTTTCCTCTCATTTAAACGTGCCAAATGGCATGGACGGCGCTGAGCATAAAGCTTTTAGAGCACTCATTGAGCCATTCTTTAGCGACGTAGTACTCACACAGTTTCAGCCTAAATTGCAGGTGGTGATTGACGAACTTCTTGATAATCTTGATGCGCATGATGACGTGGAGATAATGGCGACGCTTGGTCATCCATTTGCGTTGCGAGCGCAGTGCGCGTTTATGGGGTGGCCGGTGGCGTTAGAGCAACGGCTAACTGAATGGATGGCTGCGCAGAACGCCGCGACCTTGAAGCAAGATCGCCCTGCTCTTCGAGCATTGGCTGACGAGTTTAGCCATATTGTTGTCGAACAATTCGAGCGTGCTCGTCGTGGTTTAACTGATCCTGAATCTGTTACTTCACAACTCACGCAGCTTCGTTTGAGCGGTGAACCGTTGCCTGATGACTATTTAGTCAGCATTGTGCGCAATTGGACAGTCGGCGAGCTCGGCACCATTGCCGCCGCGGTTGGATCTATCGTTGGTTTTCTCGCGCAAAACCCCGTTGTACAAAAGCAACTACGTGCAGCACCAATGCACATTGATCACGCTATAGATGAAATATTACGGCTTGATGCGCCGCTATTAACAAATCGCCGTCGCACCACCTGCCCTGTCGGCTTTGGTGACCAGTCGTTTGAAGCAAATACGACTGTAGCCATTGATTGGCGTGCCGCAAACACCGACCCTGAGGTGTTTGTCGAGCCTCGTCAGTTTAAATGGGATCGTGATCCTCATTTGAATCTGCTCTACGGTGCCGGTGTTCACGTATGCCCTGGCAAGCCATTGGCGCAACTTGAACTTGGTTTATTTACACGTAGTTTGCTCAATAAATTTGAAACGATTCGCCTCGGTGAGCAACCATTTGAACGTGCACAACCGCCACGGGGTGGCTATCGGAAAATCTGGGTGAAATTTAATCATTGATCTAAAAACTGAATCATGATTCACTTCTTGGCATGCATCACAACATACCAAGAAAAACATGGCCTATCGAGAAACATCGCGAGTGCGCGATCGCAAGCAAGCCACTCGCACGAATATACTGACGAATGCACTAGCCTTGCTCAATGAAGTGGGTTTTGGCGGGTTACAAATGGCTACTTTAGCCCAACGTTGTGCCGTTGCAACCGGTACTCTGTACCGCTATTTCCCATCGAAAGAAGATTTGTGCACAGCTGTATTTGAGCACGCAACTGAAATAGAAGTCGCACAAGTACAACAACACCTCGAAGCTATCGAGCTTAACGCCGCTGAGCGAATAGCCGCCGCCTTAACCACCTTCGCTAAACGTGCACTGCGTGCGCCGATCACAGCCTGGGCGCTCATTGCCGAACCCGTTGAGCCGGCCGTTGTTGCCGCGCGACTACGTTACCGTGAGCGCTATGCGGGATTATTTGCACAAGCTATTGAGCACGGCATTCAAGATAAAACGTTACCACCACAAGATAGTGCCTTAAGCAGCCGAGCACTGGTTGGCGCAATTGCTGAAGCGCTCATTGGTCCTCTCGCTCACAAAACCGAATTTGATCCAAACCAAGCTATTACCGACAGCGTGCGCTTTTGCTTACAAGCAATTACCGCAAACAAATATACCGACCGCTCGCGGATTGGCTAACACAGGAATAAACATCATGAATACTGCAGACCGATATCTCGCACAAACGCACACCGTTGAAAACCAACCACCGGCGTTGGAAGACTATAACCTCTTCGCCGAAGACCAAGCGTTACAAGAAGCAGTGAAGCGCGAAGGAGCGACATGGGCGGAACAAGATTTGTTGCGCTTCGGTGCCGAATGCGGATTACCTGAACGCATTGCGCTAGGCTTCGCTGCGAATGCTAATAAACCTCAGTTGATCACACACGACCGCTTCGGTCATCGCATTGACCAAATCGAGTTTCATCCGAGCTATCACCAGCTCATGGATATTGCGATCAGTGAAGGATTACATGCTAGCCCATGGTCTGATCCAAAACCCGGTGCTCACGTTGCGCGCGCCGCCAAATACTATCTTCATACCCAAGTTGAAGCAGCACACGGCTGCCCAATTACGATGACATTTGCCGCTATTCCTGCGCTGCAACACCAGCCTGACTTGCTCGCTAAATACGGCCCCAAAATTATGGCGCCTGACTACGACGGTCGAAATGTGCCAGATTCAATGAAACACGGCATCACCATCGGTATGGCAATGACTGAAAAACAAGGCGGTTCAGATGTACGTACCAACACCACCAGAGCATATGCCATCGGCGCAGAAGGCTCTGGTCAAGCGTACGAGCTTGTAGGTCATAAGTGGTTTGTATCAGCACCAATGTGTGATGCCTTTTTGGTGCTGGCGCAAACCGACAAGGGATTATCCTGCTTCTTGTTACCGCGCTGGCGTCCAGACGGCAGTAAAAATGCCCTACACATTCAGCAACTGAAAAACAAAATGGGCAATGTTGCAAATGCCTCAAGCGAATGCGAACTGCGTGGCGCTTATGCCTGGATGGTTGGCGAAGAAGGCCGTGGCGTACGCACTATCATTGAGATGGTGGCGATGACACGCTATGACTGCATGATTGGTTCATCATCAGGTATGCGTCAAGCGACTGTACAAGCGGTTCACCATGCACGGCATCGTAGTGCCTTTGGCGCAACACTCGTTGATCAGCCTTTAATGCAAAACGTGTTGGCCGATCTCGCCCTCGAAAGCGAAGCGGCAATGACCTTAACCATGCGCATGGCACGCGCCATGGACCAACAAGACAATGAGCACGAACGATTATTAGCTCGAATCGCCACACCAATTGGCAAATATTGGATCTGCAAACGTACACCAAACCACGCGTACGAGGCCATGGAAGCCATTGGCGGTATGGGCGTGATGGAAAACACCATCATGCCACGGTTATTCCGCGAGTCGCCCGTAAACGCCATTTGGGAAGGTAGCGGCAACGTCCAATGCCTCGATATCTTACGTGCTATTCAGAAAGAACCTGACGTGTTAGAAGCCTATTTTAACGAACTTAAACGTGCCGCTGGCACCGATAAACGCTTCGATGCCTTTGTTACCAAACTAAAAACAGATTTCAGCAGCACGCCAAAAGAACAATGGCAGTATCAGGCGCGCCATTTCGCCGACCACATGGCACTCGCACTGCAGGGAGCATTATTACTGCAGCACGCCCCTGCGTATGTCGCCGATGCCTTCTGTGCTGCCCGTTTAAGCACTCACACCAGCGCCAACTACGGCTGCCTGCCCACCGGCCCCGATCACCGCGCCATCATCAGCAGAACACTGTAAGAACAAGGAACCCCACATGATTATCCCAGCATACGTCGCCCGCAACGCGCGCAAGTATCCAGCCCAAGAAGCCGTTATCGACGGCAACTTGCGCGCCACGTGGCAACAACTCGATCAACACGTCAACCAATTCGCAGAACATCTCGCAAACGACTACAACATAAAAGCCGGCGATCGTGTTTGCCTTGTGCTTCCGAACAATTACGCATTTATCGTAGCGCATTTTGCTATCCAACGATTAGGCGCGATAGTCGCCCCAATCAACGTCAAACTCACCGCCAACGAACTCGCGTATATTTTCGATAACGCCGAAGCCAGTTTGGTTATTACCTGCGATTTAACCAGCGGCCAAGCTCTCAAAGCCTGCGCCGATCGCAATTTACCAAGCCTTGTCATCAACGACATGCCAGCATACGCCGCAGAAAACAGTAGCGGACGTCATTTCGATACGCTCAACGAACAAGCGATCACTAAATCAGCGACCTTACTATATACTTCAGGCACCACTGGTCGTCCGAAAGGCGTCCTCTTCGACCACAAAGCCTTGTTATTCGTGGGTATGATGTTTGCCACTGAAATGCACTACGGTCCCAAAAGCCGCTTGTTATCGTTAATGCCGTTCACTCACTCGGCGCCACTCAATCTATCATTAGTTGGCGGCACCTTGGTTGGCAGCACTCATGTGATTGCCCCAACCTTCACGCCAGATCTCTTACTCGGTCTTGTGCAAAAGGAGCGCACCACCCACTTCTTCGGTGCGCCAGTTGCGTATTTGCTCACCGCACAGCACTCTGAGATCGGTAAAGTTGATTTCAGTAGCATGACCCATTGGATTTACGGTGGCGGCCCACTTGCAGGTGATCACGCGCGCCGCGTGCAAAAAGCCTTTCGTAGCGATCAGTTCTACTGCGTGTACGGTTTAACCGAAGCCGGCCCAACAGGCAGTTTATTATTACCACACGAACACGCGGCCAAAGCAGGTTCTGTCGGTCAGCGCGCGGCGGCCTTCACGGAAATTCGTGTCGTCAATGAAAGTGGCAAAATAGCTGATATCGACGAAGCCGGCGAAATTCACATTGGTGGCGAAGGCGTGATGCGCGAATACTGGCGCAATGAACAAGCAACCCGTGAGATATTTACCGACGATGGCTGGATTCGCACCGGCGACATTGGCATTCGCGATGCCGATGGTTTTTACTGGGTGAAAGACCGCATGAAAGATCTCATTATCAGCGGCGGCGTGAACGTCTACCCACGTGAAGTGGAAGATGCACTGGCAAGCCACCCCGCCGTGCTTGAAGCGGCTGTCATTGGCGTACCACACGACGAATGGGGTGAAACCGTAAAAGCTTGCGTGGTACTGCGCGAAACCATCGAAGAAGCAGAGCTGCGAGCCCACGTGGCCGAGCGTCTCGCCGATTACAAACGACCACGGGTCTACGCATTCATGGACGAGCTACCACACAACGCCAACGGGAAAGTCCTCAAGCATCAACTTCGTTAGTAGCGATGACAGCTGGTTGAAAGTTATTCAATTGAACCACGGCGGCGCAAAAAGCACTTGCACCGCCGCATTGGAATGACTAATATAGCGCCCGTTCGCATTCGTGAACGTCAGTAATACAATGTGCGTCCGTAGCTCAGTTGGTTAGAGCACTACCTTGACATGGTAGGGGTCGGTAGTTCGAGTCTACTCGGACGCACCATCTTCTTAAAGTTCCAAATCCCTTGATTTTATTGACTTGCAGCCGTGTTGGTTGGCTTGATGTTTTGTGCGTTTTTGTGTCCATGTTGGGGCTTGTGACCAAATGGTGACCAAACGGTGACCATGTTTAAGAATCAACACACTTTTTAAGTCTCTGCCAAAATGCCTCACTACATTTGCTTCGAAACAGCTCTAGTGAATAATTATGCATAACATCTCCACAATGCAATCTAGATCGGAAGTATGTTAGAGAGTCTGCTTCAGGCAATTTCAGTTGTACCAATCGAGATAAGCATAGTAATGTAACACCACAATAACGATATGTTCACCCAGTTAGTGGTTTAATTAATAGAACATAACCAACCTGATCAATAAAAAGATGTCACGAAAAACAAATTTAGCTATTTATAATCATCTTTATCACAAAAAAAGTCCTCTTTTAGAGGATAACGTGTGTCAGTATTGCGGTACAAAACGTGATCTTACTATTGAGCACATCCCTCCAATTTCGACAGCTCATTTATTTGTTCGGAACAACAAAATAAGATTCTGGAAGATTATTGCATGTCGCGAATGCAATCTGCTAATCAGTGATCAATTAATTCCAACATTTGCAGACCGCTTTTTCCAGATCAAAGATTTATTAATAAAGAAATATGAAAAGCATATACTTCGCGAGTTTCGTACCGTAAATACGATAACTTCTGATGACATACGGCATGCGGACAACGACTTTTTTCGAACTATCGATCGAATAGGGTTTGGGTTGTATTCATTTGATAACCTGAATGAAACTTCTATTCAAATACTTTCTAAAGTTATTGACTCATACGGGAGAGTGTAAAAATATCTGTGTAAATGGCATTCTTAACAATATCGAAGAAGGATATCAGAATGCCAATATCAGACAAACTCATCGACC
>NCJS01000089.1 GCA_002279005.1 Idiomarina sp. 34-48-12
GTTGTATACAAAGCTCTTTAATAGCCGCGCTTGTAGAGCTTGTGTATTCAACTTTTACCCCCTTAAATATCCTAACTCTTTTAAAATCAGCTCTTATAAACGGTTAAAAAGCCATCAAAAAAAGTTGTCCAGTTTTTCAAAATTTAAAATATATTTTCAATTTTTATGAATTTTTAATCTCACAATTAGAGATGCTAATCCTCCAGCGACTATAATGCGTATATAGATGTACCATTTTTAAGTAAGGAGACGTCACTATGATTCAATCAACTCAAAAAGCCACGCTTTACAGAATGTCGACACCTGACCACCAATGCCCTTTTGGTTTAAAAACCAGGCACTTACTTAAAGCCAACGGTTACGATGTGGACGACAACCTGTTGGAAAGCCGAGAAGAAACCGACAAATTCAAGAAAAAGCACGACGTCGATACCACTCCACAAGTGTTTATTGGTGATAAACGTATCGGTGGGTACGAGGAGGTTCGAGCCTTTCTTGGAAAGCCTCTTCCTGACCCTGACGCAACTAGTTACCGGCCCGTTATTGCATTATTTATTATGACGGCACTCCTCTCTGTAGCCACGTCATGGTTGTCTTTTGGTCGCGTATTTACCGTACAAACCATCGAGTGGTTCATCAGTTTCTCTATGGTGGTTCTGGGCTTGCTCAAACTCCAGGACGTAGAGAAATTCTCTACCATGTTTCTCAATTACGATCTTCTCGCCAAAAAATGGGTGCCTTATGGCCGTATTTATCCCTATGCCGAAGGCTTGGCGGGTCTGTTAATGGCTGCGGAATTTGCTCACGTCATTTCCATCCCTATCGCGTTATTTATCGGCATGGTGGGCTCTGTCTCGGTGTTTAAAGCCGTTTATGTCGACAAACGCGAGCTAAAATGTGCCTGTGTCGGTGGCTCCAGTAATGTGCCGTTAGGCTTCATTTCGCTCACTGAAAACCTCATGATGGTCGTTATGGCTGTCTGGATGTTTTTTACAATGAACTAGAAAAAGAGCGCTATGCGCTCTTTTTCTTAACGCTTTTTACGTAAAAACAAAATCTCACCAGCGCCAATCATGACACCAGTCCCCAGCGACACCGCCCCCCAAAGACTAAGGCTTCCTTTCTGATAACCCTGATGTCCGTGTTCGTGATCGTGTTCTGCCATAATCAGCCCCTGTGGTTGACGTTAGTTGGACCAGTGAATCCGGATAATTTTCCAGCCAGACTCCGGGGTATGTGAAACGGTTACGGTTTCATTCATCGTTAAATCAACCTCACGCCCGTTATACTCCCCGGAAACGCTATACCGAGAAGTGATCACAGCAAGGCCATCGGCTTCTTGTACTGTCCTTTCAAGCAACTGTGAAGGAACCGCCTGGCTAAACTTAATATCTGACTTAAGGTGATGAGCACTGTACTCGGCCAAGGATCGTTCAACACCACCACCTTCAAAGATAAGCACATCATCGGAAAGCACGTCTTTAACGACCTCCGTGTCACCTTCAGTTAAAGCAGTTCGAAATGCATCAAGCACAGCGGTCGGCTCAGATAGTTTTTCGGCGCTACTGGGCGCTGAAATAAACATTACCGAAACCATAAAAACACTCACAAGTAATTTCATTCTTCTTATTCCTTACATTAACCAGGGGAAAACGCGCTGCTTAGCGCAGAGGCCAGGGTAAAAATAGTGACAGCCAATACCATTTCCGCCGTTATGGAGTTTTTGAGTCGCTTGGCGGCCGCGTTATCATTTAATTGCGGTACGAACTTTAATTTATGCAATGCGGCAACAAGGAGAATCAGCGCCACAAACACAAGTTTCGCTAGTAGTACCGTGTCATACGACGTAAGCGGCAGCTCTGGCATCCATCGCCCTGTTGCACTACGATACATAACCAAGCCCGCAATAAGGAGTATTGGAACCGCTGCAGACATATGCACACCAAAACGCTCCATAATGGCTTTCGCTTTAGCAAGCGGTACCGACGTTGCCAGCTTTCGCAATGAGTTAAGACTGCCGAACCAAACCCAAGCGACTAACAAGTGTGTTAAAAGCGCTAGCTTTCCCCACCAGACGGCGTCACTGCCGTGACCAATACTTAAAAAGCTCCATCCCATGAGTCCAATGGCGACAACATATAGCACCCACTTTATACGTTTTAGCTTAACAACGGAGTAAACAATCCAAGCAATAGCAACCGCTATCTGCAGTTGCATGAACAACCCAACAGGGCCGGTCCATATAAACTGCATGTAGGTCGTGTCAATCATGCCGGCAAAGCCTTCAGCAGCAAAACTACCGACTTTCAGAAAAAAATACAGAAGGCTTGCCAGTAATAGAAGCAACGCAACAAGGCTATTCTTTCGTTCAGACTGCTTTTTTAAACCGGACAAATAAACGATATAAGGCGAGGCGGTCATCACCGCGTTAAGCCAGAATATAAAGGCCAACGTTAAAACGCTGGCCACACTCCAAAGGGTCATCATTTCACCTCAAAGCTAAAATCACCCGATATTTTATGACTGTCCCCACCCATTGCCGTCCAATAAACCGTATAACCACCTGACGCCAAATTGTTTTTAACAGCAATTTCGTACGCTGCTTTGGGAGTCATGCTCATCGAAAAGTCCAGCGGATGCATTTTACCGTCATCTGAGTGCAGCATAATTTTAGCCAGACGAACATCACCGGAAAAATTCATCGTAATTTCCGTAGGTGACTCGGACAAAGTAGCACCGTCCTCTGGGCTACTGGATGTTAGGCCGACGTGAGCGCTGGCCCATGCACTAAAAAATAACGCGGTACCGAAGGCTAATTTAAGTACGTTTTTCATGTTGTTTCCTCTTTGTTTTATTATCAATTAAAACCAAACTCTGGTCCCAAGGACCACGCCTGTTTCTGTGGTGTTTTCACCCATTCGTTTCATTCCATCTGCCGTATTTCCTAACGCCCCGTTCCAATACACACCGATGTAAGGGGCAAATTCACGACTTATTTCATGGCGATATCGCAACCCCACGCGCAAGTTGCTCAAGCCACTTTGCCGTTCATATTTGTCTGAGTCTGTCAGGTTGGCTGTTAACTCAATGCGAGGTTGTAAGTACGAGGTTTGTGTTAACTGCCACTCGTACTCGGTTTCGCTAACAAATTGGACATCGCCTTCTTCGTTCATCATCAAAGAATTTTCCATTTCAAACCAGTACGGCGCCAAACCCATAAAACTTAAGACCGCATAGTTTTCCATCGAGGCATCCGACGATAAGCTGCCTCGCGTACCGATACCGGCCTGAAACGACCAATACGGAGACACCAGATACCCATACAGCAGTTCGGCACGTTCTAAGTCAGTGGGCTCACCGTCGTCTTGAACATTCTCCCCTTCACTCTTGAAAACAGCTCGGTGATAGTCACCGCCATACCAAGCAATCATGTCCCAGACGGCTAGGTTCTCTTCCTCGTTGGTTCGCGTTAACTCCAACCGATCGAACAGTACTTGCCCGGTGTAATATTCTTTGACGGGTTCAGGCCAGTCCTCTTTCGCATGTCCGGCGACTGCTAAACCTGGCAACAACGCCGCACCCACTAATAATGATTTACCGTACATAATTGTCCTCCTTATGCGACATTGACCACACGGAACATACCCGCTTTCATGTGATACAACAGGTGACAGTGGAAGGCCCAACTACCCGGCGCGTCTGCCGTTATCAATAACGACACTTTTTCGCTCGGCTTCAGGCTAATCGTATGTTTGCGTGGGCGTGGATACTGTCCGTTTTCAAGTTCCATCCACATACCGTGTAGGTGTATGGGGTGGTCCATCATCGTATCGTTTACCATCACCAACCTCAGTCGTTCTCCATGATGAAACTGAACCGGGCCATCCACTTCGGTAAACTTCTGACCATCAAAAGACCACATGTAACGCTCCATATTACCCGTTAAGTGCAGCTCTATCTGTCGTTCGGGCTCCCGCGTATCCGGCCATTCATGCGCGCCGACCAAGTCGGTATACACTAAGACTTTATGATCAACGTCTTCCAATCCAATCCCGGGTTCATGCAAACGGCTTACCGGGTTTGTAGCAATCATAGCCGCCCCGGCGCCATGTCCGGACTCACGGTGTTTGATTTTAATGTTTTCGACCGGGAGCTCTTTTTTATGTGTCATTTTATGCGTCATATGGCTGTTATTGCCGCCCATATGCTTCATATTCATGCTATTGCCTTTCATATCACCGGACATCGCCATCGCTCCCATGCCCATAGCGGCCATGCCTCGCTCAGGAACTTGCCGTAGTTCAGGCACTTCAGCCTCAAGACCAAGTTCCGGCGTTAATGTACCTCTGACATAACCACTTCGATCAAAGCTCTCAGCATAAATAGTGTAAGGCTTGTTTTGCTTAGGCTGGACAATTACATCGTAAGTTTCCGCCACACCAATACGGAACTCGTCAACTGACACTGGTTTCACCGGTTGCCCGTCAGCGGCCACTACCGTCATTTCCAACCCGGGGATCCTCACATCGAAATAACTCATTGCTGAACCGTTAATGATACGAAGGCGTACTTTTTCACCAGGCTTAAACAATGCTGACCAGTTCATCTGTGAATCGCGGCCATTCATCAGGTAGGTATAAGTACTGCCCGTCACATCCGCAATATCACGGGGGCTCATTCGCATTTGCCCCCACATTTCTCGTTGCTTCCAGGTTTTCTCTAACCCTTGCTGTCGCACGTCCTCGAAGGTCTCAAATATCGTACGTTTTTGATAGTTATAGTACCCCTCCGCAACTTTCAAGTTACGAAACACGGTATCCGGATCTTCGAATGTCCAGTCGCTGAGAATAATGGTATGTTCTCGATCAGCACCAATGTCTCCGTCTTTCGGTTCAATCACTAACGGCCCCAGGTGTCCCAATTGCTCCTGCAAACCGGAATGGCTGTGATACCAATAAGTTCCGTTTTGCTCGACATCGTAGCGGTATTTGAACGTTCGTCCTGGCTTTATCCCTTCGAAAGATACGCCAGGCACGCCATCCATATTCTCCGGCAATATAATTCCGTGCCAGTGAATTGACGTGTCTTCCGACAACCGGTTAGTCACATTTAGCTTTGCTCGCTGCCCTTCTTTTAAACGAATCAAAGGGCCCGGCATTTGGCCATTGATGGTTATTGGTGTTCCTACTTTATTTCCCACGAGCAGTGGGGACTTTGCAATGGTCAGATCAATCTCATCGCTTGTCAGGATCTGATCTTTAAAACTGCGTCCCTGAGGAGCAGCCCAAGTTGGGGCTACTTTGGCGATTGCTAAAGCAGACGCCACAGTGAATGCAGATTTAATAAACTTTCGACGCCCTTTGTTAAACTCATTGCTCATTATGACGCTCCTCTTTTGAGGTTAAATTTTGATAACGTTGAACGTCCTGTTCCTTATCAGACGGCTCATCAGAAACCGATGATTTAAACCCTTTAATCGCACTACCAAGATCGGAGCCCAGGGTTCGTAGCTTTTTGCTACCAAAAAGAAGGATGACAATAACTAGTAAAATTCCTAGCTGAACCATACTCAAGCCGCCAAAACCCATATCTAAAGCCCTTCATTTGAGAGTGCTTGCTGCTGCTCTAAACTTGCTATCTGCTTATAAGGTGTAATTGAACCGTCCTCTTTGATTTCATAGACCGTATACGGTTGAAACCGAGTACCCATTTCCATACCAACAGACCCTGCCGGCATGCCAGGAACAGTTAATCCAATGCCATTGGCTGACTTTTTCCCAGCTAAATAATGAGAAACCAATGTAGGAGGAACGTGCCCCTCAAAGACATAGCCATTACTAGAAATAGCAGTATGACAGGATTGGACCTCGGCACTAATACCGGCATCACGTTTTCGTTGGGTCAAGTTGTTCGGATGTTGTACGGACACACTAAAGCTATCCGGTAAAGCTTGTAACCACTTTTCACAGCAACCGCAGTTGGGATCTTTTAGAACGGTTAGTTGCTGCTCTTCTACATCGGTTGCAGATACAGACACGGAAAATAGCATCGCCAAAACAGCGATATTGCGTTTGATAGACATAATTATTCACCGATTAATAAGTTTTAAGGAAACACGCCGAGCGTGTGTTAAATTTCTAGTAACTTATTAAGCGGTAATTGTTGGGGGACGGAATAAATTAGACGCGTGTTTAGCACGAATTGAGGTGTCGATGGTCGCATCGACTTTGGCAGAGAGGTTAACTGCAGCGGCATTAACCGAAGAAGACTGTCCGACAAATAAAACCGAGCCGCCGGAGCAATGCCGAATGGTCATGTCAGCACAGCACGAGTTGTGCTTTTGCGTCTCATGCTCGCAATCGTTTGTGCCGGCTTCGTACATCATGCTGTGCTGCATTTGGCTGTTATCATGACATGCGTGAGCTTCTGCCGTTTGCGAAAACGACATCGACACCGATAGCACTGTCATTAATAACAGAATTCGAATTAGCACGAGCACCCTGCTTTTTGCAATTTAATAAACTTCAGTCTAACGTCATTTTAGCGCATGTCAAATAATAATGATGAATCACGAAATGTTCGCAGGTATGGGCTTTCTATGGATGCTGATTGTGGGAGCTATTTTTATTGTTCCCGCATGGCGTATCTGCCAACGAGTTGGCTACCCTGGTCCATTGGGTCTTCTGATTGTTACCCCTATCGCAAATATCATTCTTCTTTACTTTATAGCGTTCGGCCCATGGAAAAATGTTGATAAATAGCTAATTCACTTTAACCAAAGCAACAAGTATAGCTTTTCATCTCTGATCAGAAGCACGAATTTATTTGCCACTACACGTTCACAAGTTGCAGACCACTATAGCTAT
>NCJS01000231.1 GCA_002279005.1 Idiomarina sp. 34-48-12
TGGTTGCAGAAATTCTAAAATCTCGGACTTGCAACCTTCAAGCAAATACTGAGATTTAAGATAATTGTAACTCATCCAACCAGTCGAGACCCGACAGGTATAAATGTTCAATAGAGGTGTTACAAAAATAGGATACATTCAAGTCGTAAGTGCAACAGTTCCAGTTTCCCAGAACACCTCATTTTGGTAAGGCCTGAGATTTGTAGACACTTTTTATGGTAAAAATGCACAATCACCATAAAAGGAAAAGTCATGGCAAAAGGTATTCGCTATTCAGATGAGTTTAAGCAAGAAGCGGTTAATCAAGTTGTTGTTCATCAATACGCCGTTTTGGATGTAGCACAGCGCTTAGGCATATCCACCAAGGCGCTTTATCGGTGGATCAGGGAGTTTTCTGCCCCACCAGCTAAAAGGCAAGAGCAGGACGACCTTCGTGCCGAGAATGCGCGTCTCAAGCGAGAGCTAAAGCGCGCCCAGCAAGAGCGAGACATCCTAAAGGAGGCCGCTCGGTTCTTTGCAGGCGAGTCAAAGAACGCTACGAGTTTATAAAATCTCGCCGGCATCTTTATTCGGTTCGATTGCTATGCGATGTTATGCAAGTGCACCATAGCGGGTTTTATCAGTGGTTGCATAAGCCACTAAGTGATCGTAAAAAAGCCGATAACAAGCTGACCGGGTTGATTAAACAGTACTGGCTTGAGAGTGGTTGTCATTACGGTTATCGCAACATCCACCTTGATTTAAAAGAGGCCGGTATTGATTGCGGTCGTGATCGTGTATTGCGCTTAATGCAGGACGCTCAGATTAAAGCGTTGCGTGGTTATGACAGGCCAAAAGGTCTGTACGGCGGCTCGGTTCACCATCTTGTGCCTAACCGGCTTGATCGACAGTTTGATGTAACGGCACCGAATCAATGGTGGGTCAGTGATATGACCTATATCAAAACCGAACAAGGTTTTTTATTTTTAACCATTGTGATGGATCTGTTTTCAAGAATGATTGTGGGCTGGTCAATGTCGGCCAATATGGGTGAAGAGGCCATGCTCAGTGCCATTACGCATGCTTATTATCGGCGGCGACCTGAGAGCGTGGTGAATTTGCATTCCGATCAAGGTTCGCAATATACCTCCAAAGCGTGCAAAAAGTTACTCAGTTCGCTCAATATGGAAGCCAGCATGAGTCGGCGCGGAAATTGTTGGGATAATGCGGTCGCTGAAAGCTTTTTTAGCAACTTGAAAAAGGAAAAGGTTCGTCGCAGGCCATACAAAACGCTTGAAGAAGCACGAACTCAGATGTTTCATTACATCGAAATGTTTTACAATCCGAAACGTCGTCATACTTATCACGGACGTATATCTCCGGCTGAGTTTGAAAGACGTTATTTTGAGAACCTTAAAAGTGTCGAGTAAATTCAGGCCTTACCATTTGGTGTTCTGAACTCTAAGCACTTTCTTGGGCGATTGTTAAGCTTATCAACAACCGAGTCAATTTCTTCCTGAGTGACTTTATCGAAGTTTGTTC